>JBEHXY010000148.1:0-8705 GCA_048498455.1 Planctomycetota bacterium
GCCCTGACCGGCGCCGGCTCCACTGCCACGGTGGGAACCGCCGGCGGCGCGTTTGTCATCACCGGCGACTCCACCAGCAGCGTCTCGATCGCCGATGCCGGCAACACCACCATGGCCGCGGACCTCGGCCTGACCGGCACGGTCGCAGCGGCCGGAACGCTCACCGGCCCGGCCGTCGGAGCGAAGGTGACCGCGACGACCCCCCTGGCGTCGCTCAATGGCGGGGCGGGCATCGATCCCAGCGGCATGGTGATCTCCAATGGCGGGGCCTCTGCGACGGTGACCCTCGCCGGCCTCACGACGGTGGGCGACCTGATCAACAAAATCAACGGGGCGGGCGTGAATGTGCGGGCCCAGCTCAATGCCGCGGGCACCGGAATCGACCTGGTCAACCCGGTGTCGGGATCTGCGATGAGCGTGGGCGAGAACGGCGGCACCACGGCCGACGACTTGGGCCTCCGCAGCTTCAACGCCTCGACCAAAATCGCGGATTTGAACGGCGGCGCCGGCATCACCTCCAGCGCCGTGCAGGGGCCCAGCGGACAAATCGTGGTGACCCGCACCGACGGCACCAGCTTCAACGTGACGGTCGACGGCATCAAGACCCCTTCGCAGCTCATCGCCGCGATCAACGGCGCCTCGGGCAACACCACCGTCACCGCCGCCATGAACTCTGCCGGCAACGGCATCACCCTGACCGACACCACCGTGGGCGCCGGCAACCTCACGGTGACCGGCGGGAACAACTTCGCCAGCAACGGCAGCGTCCTGGGCATCTTCCAGGCCGGCACGGGCGGCACGCTCACCGGCGGCAACATGACCCTGTCCACCGACGATTTCCGCGTCACCCGCCGCGATGGAACCAGCTTCACCGTGAACGTCTCGGGCGCCTCGACGGTGCAGGACGTTCTCGACGCGATCAACAACGCCGACGGCAACGCCAACCCGCTCACCAAGGTGACCGCGGCGCTCAATGCCAACGGCAACGGGATTTCCCTCACCGACGCCTCGACCGGCGGCGCTTCCCTCACGGTGGCGGGCCTCAATGGCTCGACCGCGGCGGCGAACCTGGGCATCTCCGGGAGCGCCGGCGGCGCGGTGCTCACCGGCACGGATGTCAACCCGGTGACGCCTTCGGGCTTGTTCAGCTCGCTGACGTTGCTGCGGGATTCCCTGCTGAAAAACGACACCGCGGGCATTCAGCGGGCCTCCACGATGCTCACGGCCGACGGCGCCCGGGTGACCGCGGCCCGCGGCGTGGTGGGCGCCCGGGAACAGTCGATCGACGCCCGCAAGACCTCGGCGGCGGATGAAAACACGGCCCTGCAGGCGGCGCTTTCGCTGCTGCAGGACACCGACATGACGTCGGCGATCACGAACTTTCAGCAGCTCCAGACCTCCTACCAGGCGGCGCTGCAGACCTCGCAGAAGACACGCAACCTCAGTCTTTTAGATTTTCTGAGCTAAGGGCATAAAATTTATGTCTTTAGATATAAACAGTCGATAATTTGACGGGCGGACCGCGGTCGGCCGCCCGGCAAGAACACAAGGGCTCGCCCAGAACAGGGTCGTTCGGGATGTAACGAAAGCAGCCTGCAGGAAGAAAAGACCGCCAAGGAGTTCACGGATGATTGTTCAGACCAGCAGATTCGGGACGGTGGAAGTCGATGACGGCCGGGTGATCACCTTTGGCCGGGGCATCCTGGGATTTCCGCAGTACAAGAGCTACGTCCTGATCCAGCCCGAGCCCGACGCCACCTTTTACTGGCTGCAGTCGGTGGAATGCGCCGACCTGGCCTTCGTGGTGACCGACCCGATGCTGTTCGTGCCGGACTACCAGATTCCGCTCCGCGAAGAGACGCGGGTGGAACTCGGCCTCAAGGACCTGGGCGAAGCCAACGTGCTGGTGATCGTGAACAAGGTGCAGGAGACGCTGACGGCGAACCTGCAGGGGCCCCTGGTGGTGCACGCCGGCACCCGTGCGGCGGCCCAGGTGGTGATCAGCGAGAAGAAATACCAGACGCGGCACCCGATCCTGCAGTTGCAGAAGCCCGGGGCGGTCGCGGGCACCACGCCGGCAGCGGCGGGTTCCGGTCGGTCGCAGTCTTATGTCAGCCGCTCGGCCTGACGGAAGAGCAGAGTCAACCGCAAACGTATAAGTGAATACACACGTCTGAGCCGCACGGAGGCGGCCAAGGCCACTCGGGAACAACAGAGCGCTACAATTGCCGCAGAATACGCGGGCGCTCCATCAGCGGGTTTTGTGACCCGATCCCTTCCGAGCGACCTTGCAACACACACTCGAGCCGGGATACCTGGATGGGTCGGTTCGGGTTGGGAAGGAGCCCACAGATGCTCGTTTTATCGAGACAACGCGACGAAACCATCATGATCGGCGATGACATCGAGATCACCGTGGTGGACATTCGCGGAGACAAAGTCCGGCTGGGGATCACCGCCCCCTCGACGATCCCGGTCCACCGCAAAGAGGTCTACGAGGCCATCCAGCGGGAAAACCGCGAGGCCTCAAAAGTGAAGATGGAGGATTTGGGGCAGCTCCCCAAAGGTCCCGGAAAAGGCGGCGCCCGGCCGCAGATGCCCTTCACGCGGCCCGGCCAGGGCGGCCCCAAGGGCGGCGAACAGCCGAGAGCGGGCGAGAGTCCGCGGAAGCCCGGCCCGGCGGAAAACCCGCCCCAGAACCCCGGCAACGCCGGCTCCTCGCAGTAAACACATACACGTCGCGGCCGGGGCTCTCCCGACCGCGGTTGAGAAAGGCCGTAGACGGAACGGCCGACCAGAACACATCCGTCGGAATGGGTGAGGCCTGAGCGCCAGAGCGCTGGGCGGCAGAGGATGCCGCCGGGCCCACCCGAAGCCAGAAAGTCAGGGAGGATTGACATGGCTCGCATCAACACGAATGTTGGATCGCTGGTTGCAAACGTGAACCTGGCCAAGAGCCAGAAGTCGCTCAACACCTCGTTGCAGCGGCTCTCGAGCGGGATGCGCATCAACAGCGGGGCGGATGATCCCGCCGGGCTCATCACGAGCGAGACGCTGCGGAGCGAGATCCAGGGCATCTCCACGGCGATCGACAACGGGACGCGTGCCAACAACGTCATCTCCACCGCCGACGGCGCCCTCTCCGAAGTCTCCAACCTGCTGGTCTCGATCAAGGGACTCGTGGTGCAGGCGGCGAACACCGGCGGCATGTCGCAGGATGAAATCGACGCCAACCAGCTGCAGGTCGACTCGGCGATCGCCTCCATCACCCGCATCAGCAACTCCACCAGCTTCGCGGGCCTCAAGCTTCTCGACGGCTCCCTCGGCTATGTCACCAGCGGCGTGGCCACCAGCGCCATGCACGATGTCCACATCTTCGGGGCGGCCTTCGGCACCAACGCCACGATCCCCGTGGTGGTCAACGTGCTGCAATCGGCCCAGCCCGCGGCCCTGAAGTTCCAGGCCTCCGCGGTCACCACCTCGGTCACGCTGGAAATCTCCGGCCGCACCGGCGTCCAGGTCTTCAGCTTCGTTAGCGGCACCAAGTCCTCCGCCATCGCCTTCGCGGTCAACCGCCTCAGCGACTCCACCGGTGTGACGGCCTCGGTCACCTCCGCCACCAATGCCTCCAGCGGCATCACCTTCAGCACCGCGGGCTACGGCTCCAAGGAATTCGTGTCGGTCTCGGTGCTGGGCAACACCACCGGCTTCAGCACGGTCACCCAGACGGGCGCCGTGCAGAACCGCTCCACCGGCCGCGATGTCACCGCCAGCGTCAACGGCACCCAGGCCATCGGCGACGGCCTGAACATCAGCGTCAACACCACCTCGCTCACGATGTCGATGAACCTGGACAAGGCCCTGGGCACCGGATCGAAGTCCTTCACCATCACCGGCGGCGGGGCGCTGTTCCAGCTCGGACCGCAGGTGCAGTCGAACCAGCAGATCAGCATCGCGATCGATTCGGTGTCCGCCAGCCGCCTCGGTTCGGCCCAGAACGGATACCTCACCGACGTCACCACCGGTGGACGGGCCAGCCTGTCCAACGATCCGGGCGCGGCTTCGCGGATCATCGAGACGGCGATCAACCAGGTGTCGGTCCTGCGTGGCCGGCTGGGCGCCTTCGAGAAGAACACCCTGGAGACGAACATCAACTCGCTGCAGGTGGCGATGGAAAACGTGACCGCCAGCGAATCGACCATCCGCGACACCGACTTCGCCATGGAAACCAGCAACCTGACCCGCAACCAGATCCTGGTGCAGGCAGGAACCAGCGTGCTCTCCCAGGCCAACTCGACCCCCCAAAGCGTGCTGAAGCTGCTGGGCGGCTAAGTCCTCCCCCAGGTAAACCCGTGAGACAGCCGGCCTGAAGGTCGGCTGTCTTTTTTTTACGGGGCAGCCGTGCAGACCCGGCGCGGTTGATGCGGCGGCCATGCTGCGCGATCATGTCGCACCGACAGAGAGCCCCCCTACCGACAGAGGAGATGCCATGACCCGCAATGCGTTCGTGATGAAGCTGAAGCCCGGCTTTGAGGCGGAATACTTGAAGCGCCACGATGAGATCTGGCCGGAGCTGTCGGCGGAACTGAAGGCGGCGGGAATTTCCGACTACTCGATCTTCCTGGATCGGCGGACCGGCTACCTGTTCGCCGTGCAGAAGCTGGCGGAGGGAAACCGCGCGGCGTCGCTCCCCGGGACGGCCATCGTGAAAAAGTGGTGGGCCTACATGCGCGACATCATGGACACGAACCCGGACAACTCACCGGTGGCCGTGCCGCTGGAAGAAGTGTTTCACATGGATTGAAGCGCGGGGCTACTTCTCGAAGGTGAAGGAGTCGAGGATGTCGCCCAGGTCGCCCGATTCACCGAGTTCATCGGGGCGCGTCATGCCCGACTTGTTCGTGGCGAGCAACACCAGGACGACGCCATTTTTCTGGCCGCCGTTGGCCCCGGAAACAAGGATGATGCGGCCCAGGATGGGAAGGGATGTACCGCTGGCGGAATCATTGACCCGCGCCGTGAAGAGGAACTGGTAACCCTCATAGTCGTTGTCGGTGACGGTGACGGCGCCGCTGCTGGTCTTCCTGAAATCGGAAAAGCCGCCGCTGAATTGATCCGCCAGTTTGTCGGCAAGTTCTGAATAGAGGGCCTTGTCGCCGGCGAGGGAACCCGCGCCTTCGAACCACCCGACCGCAAAGTTGGCGATGGTGGTCTTCCCGGAATCCTGCTTTTCGACCTTCACGAAGTGGGAATCATCGGCGGCGTCGCCGCGTTCGACGACCGCCCAGTCGGCGGGATACTCAAAGCTGAAGGGCACATAGTTGCTGCGCAGGTTTGCGTTGAGGTGGCTGGGTTCATTGCGGTAGGTGGTGCCCGCGGCCACGGCGCGCGAGGTGATGGCGGGGCTGGGACTGTACATAGTGAGGTAAACAAACGCGCCGCCCACGATGCACCCTCCCAGCAGCAGGACCCCCAGGCATCCCAGGCCGGCGAAGAGCAGCAGTTTTCCACTGCCGCTGCGCGGGGGAACAGGGGTGGCGCCGGGCGGGCGGGGCATGTTGGTCATGGTGTCTCCTTGGAGGCGGTCCCTGCATCAATCGCGCGGCGCCGGCGGCTGCAAGGCGCCGATGATCTGCTTGATATCCGTTTTGCCCTTGCGCGCGAGGTAATTGCGCAAGCCTTCCAGGATCTGCAGCGGCGTGTTGGGATCGAGAAACAGCGCCGTGCCGACTGCCAGGCCGGTGGCGCCGGCAAGCAGGAACTCCACCGCGTCCTGCCACCGCTGGATGCCCCCCATCCCGATGATCGGAATGTTGTGCTTCTTCGCCACCTCCGTGTAGACGCGGTGGGTCATGAAGACGGCGATGGGCTTGATGGCCGGACCCGAGAGTCCGCCGGTGCCGTTGGCGAGCATCGGCCGCGCGTTGTCGATGTCGATCGACATGGCCGTGAAGGTGTTGACCAGCGACAGCGCGGTGGCCCCGGCGTCGACGGCCGCTTTCGCGGTGACGGCGACATCCGCGACATTCGGGGAGAGCTTCACGATGAGCTCGGCGCGGGTGGTGACCTTCCTGACCGCCGCGACCAGCTCAAAGAGCCGCGCGGGATCGGTGCCGAACGACAGGCCGTTCTTCACGTTGGGGCAGGACACGTTGAGCTCGATGCCGCCGACCGTTTCCTCGTCGTTGAGGCGGGCCGCGACGTCGACGTAATCCTCAGTCGACCAGCCCGGCACATTGACGATCACCGGCACGCCCATCTGCTTGAGGATGGGGATCTTGTCCTTCAGGAACGCCTCGAGGCCGATGTTGGCCAGCCCGATGGCATTGAGCATTCCCGCGCGGGTTTCCACGATGCGATAGGCTTCGTTGCCTTTGCGTGGCGTCTTGGAAATGGCTTTGGTGACAAAGGCGCCAAGCCGCGTGAGATCGGTGAAGTCCCCGTATTCGTTGGCGTAACCGCAGGTGCCGGAGGCGGTCATCAGCGGGTTTTGCAGCTGAAGCTTTCCGATGGCGACGGCGAGCGAAGGGGCATGGGTGTCTTTGGTGGGCATAGTGGCGGTTAGTGTCGCAGGAAAAATGGTGGCCGACAAGGGAGGCCGCGGCAGAGGTGCGGCGCGGCGGCCGCGGGGCAAAAACAGAACCCGCGGGCGTCCTGGTGGGCGTCCGCGGGGTGTGGTGGGGAGGTAGGAAGGATGTCGGTTCAGTAGGCGGCGTTCACCGTGCCGTCGAGGTTGCGCGCCATGAAGGTGAAACCGATGCCGCTGGGCTGGTAGTACCAGCCGGCGGCCGCGTCGGTATTGGCGGAGGAGACGCCGGTCAGGTTGTTGAGCGGGTTGATGCCCGGCGAGAGCAGATAGGGGCCGAACTGCGTGCCGGTGGGATTGGCGACGCTGGTTTCGCTGGCGTCGGACTTGCCCGTCAGCAGCGTCCACATGCCGGTGAGCTGCGGGGGCAGGTCGTTGTGCTGGCCCTTGAAGAGTTCGATCTGCGTGCGGATGGTGCCCAGGGTCGTTCGCAGGTTGCTGACGCGGGCGTCGGAACTGGCGTTGGTGAATTGCGGAATCACGATCGCGGCAAGAATGCCGAGGATGATCACCACGATCAGGATTTCCACCAGCGTAAAGCCGCGAGGCAAACGGGCGTGTCCATGGTTCATAAGGCGGCTCCTGTGAGAGGCACCGGACGCGCAGGTCCAGCGGACTTTCACTTTGTCGTCTGGAATTTGGGGGGACTTGGGCAGAATCGGGGAATTTGTGGATATCAGACGTGCGCTACCGGCCGCTCCCTGGCGTTAAAGTGACAGCGGAGGTTCTCGGACGAACCCCCCTTCGCAGCTCTCACGCGGGGTGCCCTCTATGGATGAAGCCATCAAGTTCGTGGTCAACGGCGAGCAGCGGACGGTCACCACCGATCCCCAGCGGCCGCTGCTGGGCGTCTTGCGCGAAGACCTGGGCCTGCACGGCACGCACTTCGGTTGCGGCGAGGGCCAGTGCGCCGCCTGCACCGTCCTCATGGACGGCGTGCGGACCTACTCCTGCCGCACCACCATGGCCGACGCCGACGGCCGGGAAGTGCGGACGATCGAGGGGCTCGAAAAGCAGGGCAAACTCCACGCGGTGCAGGAGGCGTTCCTCGCCGAGGGCGCCTACCAGTGCGGCTACTGCACCAGCGGCATGATCATGGGGGCGGTGGCGCTGCTTGAGGAAAAACCTCAGCCCACCGATGCGGAGATCAGCGCGTGGATGAACCGCCACGTGTGCCGCTGCGGCGGATACGTAAAGATCCTCGCCGCGGTCAAACGTGCGGCCGCCGGGGGTGCACAATGAGGACGGAGCCGACAACGATGCAGCCGACGCGGCGCGAATTCATGCAGGTGCTGGGGGCGGGAATCCTCATCACCGTCGCCGGCGGTCGAGCCCGCGGCCAGGCCGAGAGCGGCGTGCAGGCGCCCCCGGCGGGACGGCGTGGCGGCGGCGGGGGTCGCGGGGGCGGCGGCGGCGGGCCGATCGCGGCGCGAATTCACATCGGCAAAGACGGCGTCGTCACCGTCATGAGCGGCAAGGTGGAGTGCGGACAAGGCGCCCGGGCGGAAATCGGCCAGGCGACCGCGGAGGAACTCCGCCTCCCGATGGACAAGGTGGTCGTGGTGCTCGGCGACACCGCCCTCACCCCCAACGACGGCGGCACCTATGGCAGCCAGACCACGCCGCGCACTCTGCCCGTCGTCCGGCAGGCGGCCGCCGCTGCGCGCACCGTGCTGATCGCCGCCGCCGCCAAAGGCTGGGGCGTCGACGCCACCACAGTCGAACTGCATGAAGGCAAGGCCCGCCACGCCGCCACCCATCGCGAAATCAGCTATGGCGACCTCGCCGCCTCTGAAGAAGCCACGCGCTCCTTCGCACAACCCGCCCCCAACGTCACCGTCACGCCGGTCAAGGAATGGAAGGTGATGGGGAACTCGCCCCTGCGCCACGATGCCCGCGACATGGTCACCGGCAGGCATGCCTATCCCACCGATATCGCGCGGCCCGGCATGGGCTATGGTAAGGTGCTCCGGGCGCCGGCCTATGGAGCAAAGCTGGTGGCGCTTGATGAAGCGGCCGGCAAGGCGATCACCGGGGTGAAGGTCGTCCATGACGGCGATTTTGTCGGCGTGGTGGCGCCCAACAGCTTTCTCGCCGAGAAGGCCGTGGCCGCGCTCGC
>JBEHXY010000149.1:0-8681 GCA_048498455.1 Planctomycetota bacterium
GCGCCGTAGATGCGGCAGAGGCTGCGGCCCTCGGGGAGGACGAGTTTTTCCTCGATGTTTTTCAGGCCGCCGCTCTTGCCGATGTCCTTGGTGTCGACGTAGGAGACGAAGAGCTCGGGGACTTTTTTGAGGTCGAGGGCGTATTCGATGGTGCCTTCGGTGCGGATGGTGAAGCCATCCTGGGAGGGGAAGGAGACTTCATCGACGCCGGCGAGCTCGATTTTCTGGGAGCGGGCGTCGATGGGCACGACCATGTATTGCCAGCGGTTGGAGTATTTCGGATGGACGCCGGGGGGCAGCAGGAAGGGCTGGGTGCCGCGCTCGCCTTCCTTGACGACAAAGACGTTCGGATCGGTGGGCTCTTTGCCGACGAGCATGGTGACGACGCCCATGAAGCCCGGTTCGATGCGGACCATGGGCTGGAGTTCGACGCCGTAGGCGTAGGTGTTGAGATAGTAGCGGCCGGGGAGGATGGGCTCGGAGAGCACGCCCTTTTCGTCGGCGGCCTCGGTGAGCACCTGCCCGGGCCGGAGGGCCTTGCCATATTTGCGGGTGAGCACGCCGACCTGCATTTCGGGAATGACCGTGGCGAGGATGGGGTCGGTGCGGTCGAACTTGTAGGGATTGAAGAAGTGGTAGCCTTCCTTGACGACTTCGAGCTGGACGCCTTTGAAGGCGGGACCGGAGGCGAGGATGGTGTCGTTGTCGATGTCGTTGCCGGTTTTCTGGATGAGGACGACGAAATGGCCCTGGGGGACGTTGACCCATCCGGAGAGGACGGCGACGCCGAGGACGAGGAGGAAGAAAATGATCAGGATCCCGATCGCGCCGACTTTCGTGAGGCGAAGTCCGAACGGGTTGGCACTCCCGGAAGGGGCCGGCGGGACACGCATGGGGGGACCTCCTCGGTGAAAGGATCGGGTGCCGCCACTCGGGGCGGCGCGGGTAGAGGGATAGGGATATCTTACTGGTTTTTCAGAGGGGTATGGGAAATGGGCGCGGGAGGCGCGGTGGCGGGGGCGATTGGCGGTCGCCGGCTATCGCTAGGATTCGCCGATCTGCTGTGCGGTTACGAAAGCGGCGATGGCGAGTTCGAGCACTGCTGGGTCCAGCGTTTCGGACGGTGCATCGAATGCGATGTCGGTCAGCGGAGCCGCAACCCGCACACCTAGCGGCGGGCTCCCCACGTTTCGCTTCAGGTACGACCGCAGCGCGTCGTAGAGGTAGGCAATGGCGCGATCGACCTGGTTGGGATGGTGCTCGCGCTCGAACACCCAGATGATTCGGTTTCGGTCTTCGCAGTATTGGGCGACGTCATCGCGTTCGATGAGGGTGTCGAACTCGTCGAGCCATGCGAACCGTTGTGCAGGGTCGCCGGACTTCAGGCGGTGCGGCAACGCGGCGCGCATCACCAGCGACGCCCAATAAAAAGAAAGCCGCGGTCGGATGCGTTCCAGCGCCTCGACGAGCGGCTTTGCCCAGAATTCGTATCCGGCGGCGAAAAGTTTGCGTGCCCTTTCGACGGGGTCGCCGGAGGTCTCCCCCTGCAGTTCCGGCGGCAGCGTCAGGGTCCGCTTCACACGCTCACCCCGCCGACGGTGACGGCGACGCCCTGGACGGTGTCGCTTTTGATGGCGCGTTTGAAGTCGTCGGGGAATTTCTGCAGGATCGTTTTGACGACCCAGTTGGTGCCGTCTGCGAGGCCGCAGATGGTGGTGCCGGGCATCGAGCCCTGGGCGAGGCCGAGTTCGAGGAGCATGTCGAGGTCCCGGGCGCGGCCGCGGCCTTCGACCATGCGGTTGAGCATTTTGGTCATCCAGGCGGAGCCTTCGCGGCAGGGGGTGCACTGGCCGCAGGATTCGTGGGAGTAGAAGCGGACGCAGTTGCGGGCGACTTTCACCATGTCGACGGTGTCGTTCATGATGGTGACGCAGGCGGTGCCGAGGCCGAGGACGCCGTACTTTTTGCCGATGTCGAAATCGAGGGGGGCGTCGTACTGGTCGGTGCCCAGGACGCCCATGGAGATGCCGCCGTGGAAGGCGGATTTGTATTTGCCGCGGACGCCGCCGCCATATTTTTCGACGAGTTTGCCCATGGGGATGCCGAGTTCTTCCTCGTAGCAGCCGGGCTTGTTGACGTGGCCGGAGATGCCCATGAGCTTGGGGCCGGCGGAGGTGGCGGTGCCCATGGCTTTGAACGCGGCGGCCCCGTTTTCGACGATGAAGGGGAGGCAGGCGAGGGTCTCGACGTTGTTGATGAGGGTGGGCTTGGCGAAGGCGCCGGCGACGGCGGGAAACGGCGGCTTGATGCGCGGCCAGCCGCGTTTGCCTTCGAGGGCTTCGAGCAGGCCGGTCTCTTCGCCGCAGATGTAGGCGCCGGCGCCGCGGTGGACGTAGCAGTGGTGGACGATATCGGTGCCGGGGTGTTTCACGCCGAAGATGCCGTGGGCGTAGGCCTCTTTGACGGCTTCCTCAATGATGACAGCTTCCTTGTGGTACTCGCCGCGGATGAAGATGTAGCTGGTGGTGATGGAGGTGGCGTAGGCGGCGATGGCGATGCCTTCAAGGATGACGTGGGGGTCGTAGTCGCAGAGGTAGCGGTCTTTGAAGGTGGCGGGTTCGGATTCGTCGAAGTTGACGGCGAGGTAGCGCGGGTGGAGGTCTTTGGGGAGGAAGGTCCATTTCACGCCGGTGGGGAAGCCCGCGCCGCCGCGGCCGCGGAGGCCCGATTCCTGCACCAGCTTGGTGACGTCGGCGGGAGGCATCGACTGGGCTTTCTTGAGCGCGGCATAGCCGCCCGTGGCCACGTAGTCGTCATACTTGAAGAGCTTGCGCTGGGCGGGATCGTCGGGGATGCGTTTGAGGAGGACTGGTCCGTTGAAAGCCATGGCTGGTTCCCGTCAAGGGTGAGGGTGTGGGGGATTTTAGTGAGCGTGTCCGTTGCTGCCGTGGGCGGGTTCCCTGGGGAGCGTCTGCAGGGTGGCGACGAAGCCATCGCCGGTGAGGGGCCCGTGGGGCTCGCCGTTGATGAGGGCCGCGGGGGCCATTTCGCAGAGGCCGAGGCATTCGACTTCGAAAAGCGTGAGCATGCCGTCGTCGGTGGTTTCGAAGTTTTCGATGCCGAAGACTTCCTTGATGCGCTGGAGGACCGCTTCGCTGCCGCAGAGTTCGCAGGCGATGGAGCGGCAGACGTTCACGACGTACTTGCCGGAGGGCTCGAAGCGGAATTCCTCGTAGAAGCTGGCGGCGTCCTGCACTTCGGCGGCGGGCACTTCGAGCAGCGCGGAAGCTTCCTCGATCGCGCCCGGGGCGATGTAGCCGTGGGTGTGCATGATGAGGTGGAACAGCGGCAGGAGGGCGGCACGCTTGCTGGGATAGCGCGGGAAGTAGGTCTCGACGATTTCCTTGCGGATGGCGTCGGTGATCCACGGGCCTTCGGCGGCGCCGTGGGGGCGGTAGGGTTGCAAGCGGTTCTGGACGATCCATGCCATTTTTAAAGTCCTGAGTGCTGAGTGCGGAGTCCTGAGTGCTGAGTCTTCGGTGCGGGAATTAACGGTCGAGTTCGGCGGCGATGATGTTGAGGCTGCCGAGGACGGCGACGACGTCGCTCATGGTGTGGCCTTCGATCATCTTGGGCAGGATGCTCAGGTGGATGAAGGAAGGCGGACGGGTGCGGGCGCGCCAGGGGTTCTGGCCGCCGTCGCTGACGAGGTAGTAGCCGAGTTCGCCGTTGGCGCTTTCGCAGCAGCCGTAAACTTCGCCGCGGGGCGGTTCGAAGCCGCGGTTGGTCATGATGAGTTCGAAGTGGTGAATGAGGCCTTCAATGCTGCCGTAGGTCTGCGTTTTTGGCGGCAGGATTTCCTTGCCTTCAACGCTGACGTTCACGGGTCCCTGGGGGATGTTGTCGATGAGTTGGCGAATGATGGACATGGACTGCTTCATTTCCTCGAGCCGCACGAAGTAGCGGGAGAAGCAGTCGCCGGTGCGCATGATGGGGACCTTGAAGTTCACCGCCTTGGCGCCCTGGCCGTCCCAGTTGTCCTGGAAGCAGAGGTAGGGGTCGTCCTTGCGGATGTCGCGCTGCACGCCGGCGGCGCGGGCGAGGGGCCCGCTGAGGCTCCAGTTGATGGCTTCCTCGGTGGTGATGGCGCCGACGCCCTGGGTGCGGTCGAGGAAGATGCGGTTGCGGTTGAGGAGCACTTCCATGTCATCGATGGCCTTGGGGAGGCCGTTGTCGAGGAATTTCTTGACCATGGCGATGAAGACTTTGTCGTCGATGTCGCGCATCACGCCGCCGACGCGGAAATAGCTGGGGTGGAAGCGCTGGCCGGAGATATATTCGATGATGTCGTAGATGACTTCGCGTTCGTTGAAGCCAAAGAGGAAGGCGGTGAAGGCCCCCAGGTCGAGGGCGGCGGCGCCGACGCAGAGCAGGTGGTTCTGGATGCGGCCAAGCTCGCCGAGGATGGTGCGGAGGACCTTGCAGCGCGGGGTGAGTTCGATGCCGAAGAGTTTTTCGGCGGCGCGGAACCAGGCGACCTCGTTGAGGATCGGCGAGACGTAATCCATGCGGTTGACGATGGTGACGTACTGGTTGTAGTTGAGGACCTCGGCGTTTTTCTCGAAGCCGGAGTGCAGGTAGCCGATGACGGGGACGCAGCGGACCACGCGCTCGCCGTCGAGTTCGAGAATCAGGCGGATGGTGGTGTGGGTGGCCGGGTGCTGGGGGCCGAAGTTGAGGGTCCAGAGGTTGTCGTCCGACGACAGACTGGGGGTCGTCAGCGGATCCTCCATCACCAGGTTCCCGACCCCCTTCTCAATGCTGTACGCCATCCAACACCGCCGCAAAAAAGCGAAAGCCAATTCAACCCCCCATCATAACGCGGCGATCCCCCCCGACAACTCGGCGGGGGCAGGTTGGCTGGCGGAAGGCGCAATGGGCGGCGGTTTCGGCCATTCGCGAAATAGGGAAATTTTGCTTGTCGGGAGGCAAATTGGCGATAAAGTGAACAGCCCCTCAAAGGAGTCCCTCCATGCGTGTACAGATCCAGCTTCCGGGCGCCCAGGCCTGACCGCCGGCTCTCCGCCGGCGTGTGAATGCCCTTGCCGCGCCCCTTCCCTGAAAAAACAGCAGGTTGACTGACCACCGATTCCGCGCGCCCTGTGCGAACCGCACGCGGCGCGCTTACGCATGGAGACTTGTGCCATGGGCACTCACCCTTCGCGCGGCCACCGCCGCGCGCCCCAGTGCGGCGGCGCGATCCGCCCGATTTTCGATTCCACGTTTTCCCGCAATGAGAAGCCGGACTACAAGACCGCGGCACTGTGCAAGCAGGTGGGCCGGGCGCTGTCGCTGGCGCTGGCCGGCGAGTGCGCCGATCCGCTGCTGCAGTCGCTGCTGGTGGAGGCGGTGCTTCCCGCGCCGCACGCCGGGCATCTGCTGGTAAGGCTGATGGCCCGCGAGGGCAGCCCGTCGGAGATTCTGCCCCGCCTGGAGCAGATCAGCGGGTTGCTGCGGAGCGCGATCGCGCAATCGATCGCCCGCAAACGCACGCCGCAGCTTTCGTTTGAGATCCTGCCGATGACACCTCCAGTGCAGACGCCCCCGGTGCAGACGCCGCCGGTGCAGGAGGACGATCGTGACTAACACGCACCCAGCGGAAACGCAGGGGACCGCACCGGTGCATGCGTTCCTCGCCGACGGCCTTCCCGCGGGCGTGGAGCAGCACCTGGCGCGGCTGCGGCAGACGTCGGGCATCACGCACATCGCGGTGATGCCCGACGTTCACGTGGCGGCGGAATTCTGCGTGGGGACGGTGATCGCGTCGCCGTCGCTGCTGTTTCCCCATGCGGTCGGCGGTGACATCGGCTGCGGGATGCTGGCGCTGCAGTTCGACGCCGATGCCGAGGCGCTGGCGGATGCCCAGCGGGCCGGGCGTGTCCTTGCGGCGCTGCAGACGCTCTGCCCACCGCGGCGGCACCATCGCAAGACAGCGCACGCGCTGCCGGCGGAGTTCGCGGCGCGGGAATTCTCGCATCCGCGGCTCACCGCTGCCGCCCGCAGCGAGGACACCCGCGGGCAGCTGGGCACGCTGGGCGCCGGCAATCATTTTTTAGAACTGCAGGCCGACGGGCAGGGCGACCTGTGGCTCATGCTGCACACCGGTTCGCGGCACCTGGGGCAACTGGTGCATCACCACCACCTGGCGCACGCCCACAAAACGCCGACGGGTCTGATGGCGATCCATGCGGATTCTCCCGCCGGCGCGGCCTACCTGGCGGACGTGCAGGCGGCGCGGGCCTATGCGCAGGCGAACCGCCGCGCGCTGGCGATCGCCGCCGCGCGGGCCCTGGAGCAGACGCTGCACATCACGCCGCGGCTCGGAACGCTTCTCGACATCGATCACAACCACCTGCAGGTCGAGACGCACTTCGGGCAGAGCCTGTTCATCCATCGCAAGGGCGCGACGCCGGCGCACGAAGGACAGGAGGGGCTCGTGCCGGGATCGATGGCGAGCGCTTCCTATCACACCCGCGGGCGGGGCAAAGCGGAGGCGCTCTGCTCCTCCTCCCATGGCGCCGGGCGGGCGCTGTCGCGCACGCAGGCCCGGCAGAAGGTCACGGCTTCGGCACTGCGCTCCCAGTTGCAGGCGGCGCGCCTCTGGTATGACGCCCGGCTGGTGCGCTCGCTGATCGAAGAAGCGCCTGCCGCCTACAAAAACATCCACGATGTCATGCACGCGCAGGGGGAGCTGACGGCGATCACGCGCATGCTTCGGCCGCTGCTGCTGCACAAATCGCCCTAGCGCCTCTTGAAAGAGCGGCGGGAACCCTTCACACTGGCCGCATGCTTTCGATCATCGTGCCGACGCGCTCGCCCGAAAAACTGGCGGCCATCACGGCCCATTACCACCTGCTGTTCGCCGATCATCCGCACGAGATCGTGCCGATCCTGAACCCGCCCTCGATGTGCCGCGCGTACAACGAGGGGCTCGATCGCTCCACGGGCGAGCTGCTGGTCTTTTCGCACGATGACATCGAGGCGCTCGAGCCGGCGACGTTTGCCACGCGGCTGCTGAAGCACCTCGAGTCTTTTGACGTTGTCGGCGTTGCAGGCACGTCGCGCCTGTGCCGCTCGGGATGGGTGGTCGCCGGCATGCCGGACATCTTTGGACAGGTGCTGCATCCCCTGCCCGACGGCCGCTTCTGCCTGTCGATTTATGGCACGCCCGCTCGGATCAACCCGCGTATCCAGGCGATGGACGGGCTGTTCCTGGCATTCCGGCGGCCCTGCATCGAAGCGATCCGCTGGGACGATGTCACCTTCGACCATTTCCACCACTACGACATCGACACCACCTTCCGCGCGCACCTGGCGGGCTATCGGCTCGCGGTGGCCTGTGATCTGCACGTGTATCACCAGTCCGGCGGTTCGTTTGACGACACCTGGAACCGTTATGCCGAGCGATTCCTGCAGAAGCACGGGCCACGGCTGGCGCCGCTCCTGCACGGCAGTATCCAGTTCGCCGCGCGCGTCGTGCACTCGCGCCAAGAGGGGCTGGCGCTGATGACACCCCCGCACTGGCCGACCGCCTGATCGCGAATCACCCGCGGCCGGTATACTCTCCTCATGCTTTCGCTGATCACCTGCACCATCAATCCCGCGCGATTCGCCGCCCTGGAGGCGCAACTCGCCCGGCAACTGGCCGGCATTCCGCACGAGATCGTCACCATCACCGACGCCACGGGTTTGTGCGAAGGCTACAACCGCGGGCTCGATCGCTCCTCCGGCGACGTGGTGGTGTTCTGCCACGACGACATCCAGTTCCTGGCCCCCGATTTTTTCCACCGCGTCCTGCGGCACCTCGACACGTTCGATGTCGTCGGCATCGCCGGGACGACGCAACTCCTCGGGCCCACGTGGGGGTTAGCGCGCCCCGACCATCTCTTTGGTCAGGTGGCTCACCCCTCTGCCGATCCTGCCGCGCCCGCGGCGCTGGAGGTCGCCTTCTACAACACGCCGGCGCGCGTCATTCCCGGCGTGCAGGCGCTCGACGGCGTGTTCCTGGCGTTTCGCCGCCCCTGCATCCAGGCGATCCGCTGGGATGCCGCGACATTTCCCGGCTTCCATCTGTACGACATCGACACGACCTACCGCGCCCACCTGGCGGGCTATCGCCTGGCTGTCGGATGCGATCTCCCGCTGGTCCACTTGTCGCGCGGCGCCTTTGACGACCGCTGGCTCGTCGCCGCCCGGGCCTTTTCCACCCGCTATCGCTTCCGCCATGTGCCCTCGGAGCCCTACACCAACACCACGCGCGTGCAGGTGCAATCGGAGGAAGACGCCCTCGAGGTGATGACGCCGTTGCATTGGTCGCCACCCGCCGATCCGGACTGTTGAACGCCATGTTGTCGATTGTCATACCCACACCCGCTTCCGCCGCCTTTGAGAGCACGGCTGCGCATCTCCAGGCGCATGCCGGTGGGCTGATGCTGCAGTTCCTCCACGCGCCCGGTCCCTCCTTTGCGGCCGCCTGCAATGCGGCGGTGAAGCTGGCGACGCAGCCAAACGTCCTGATCGTATCTCCCGCCGCGCAGCTTCTCTCGCAGGGTTACCTGCCGCGGCTCGTGGGCCATCTGCGTGTCTTCGACGCCGTCGCCATCACCGGCACGCTCCGGCTC
>JBEHXY010000150.1:0-8679 GCA_048498455.1 Planctomycetota bacterium
CGCCGTCGGCGGCCTCTTCACCTACGACCTCGCCGCCTCTGCCGAGAACCGCCTCTTCCACAAGCAGGAGTTCCGCGCCGACGACATCGCCTGCCATCCCGCCAAAGCCCTCCTCGCCCTCTCGCACCGCGCCGAGGATGGCTCCGCCTCCATCGCCATCATGCAGCCCGGCACGCGCAAGCTCACCCCCGTCACCGAAGGCGATGCCCGCGATGAAGCTCCCGCCTGGGTCCCCGTCGCCGATGAACCGCAGCGCGAAGTCCTCCTCTATCAGTCCGCCGGCATCGCCCGCAACCAGGCCGGCCACTTCATCAATCTCGGCCCGTACACCCTCAATCGCCTCGATCTGGACCGTTCCCAGCACGCCATCCTGCTCGAAGACCAGTCCTTCGATTTCCTCGCCCCGCGCGCCCGCCTCGAAAACAACCAGGAAATCACCTACTTCATCCGCCGCCCCTACAAACCCCAGGGCCACGGCAACTACACCCCCCTCAAACTTCTCAAGGACATCCTCCTCTTCCCCTTCCGCCTCGCCGTCGCCCTTTTCGCCTTCCTCAACGTCATGTCCGTCATCTTCGCCAAGAAACCCCTCACCACCGCCGGCGGCCCCAAAACCGAAATGGACCACCGCGCCCTCTTCCTCCACGGCCAGCGCATCGACGCTGAAAAAGCCATCAAGGCCGCCCGCGGTCAGCCTGCCGCCCTCGTCCCCGCCTCGTGGGAACTGCAGCGCATGACCGCCGACGGTAAAACCACCACCCTTGCTGCCGCCGTGCTCGCCTTCGACCTCGCCCCGGATGGCTCCCTCGTCTACACCAACGGCTCGGAAATCTTCCACCTCTCCGCCGATGGAAAGCCGGCCCGCGTCTGCACCCACTCCATGGTGCAGCAGATCGTCGCGCTGCCCTCCGCCTGATCCCAACCCCACACTCACATCCCCTTTCCCGCCCCCGTCACCACCTCCGCCCACGGCCCCGCCGGCACATCCTCCTGCTCCACAAACTGCCACTCCACCTTCCCCATCCCGCCGATCCCCAGGAACCCGCTGACCGCCGGCGACACGTCAATCCCCGCCCCGTCGTTCTCCTTGTTCTTCGGCCGCACGCTGCCGTCGCCAAACACATACGCGCCGTCGTCCGTCTCAAACGGCCCCACATCCTCCCACTGTGCATAGCACACCTGCCCCGCGTGCGAGAGCTTCACCCAGCGGTCCTTGCACATCGACTCCCACTTCCCCCAGTCGCGCTTCCGTCCCGCCCATGGCACCACCTTCTCCGCCCCCGCCTTCCGCCCGCCCTTGCCCAGGTCGTTGTACGGAAGCGCCACGTAAAACGTATTCTCCCGCGGCACAAAACCCACCGGAGGCCGTCTCTTGGGATCGTCCGCGCCGCCAAAGTGCTCCGCCCAATGCTCATCCCACGCCGACGCCACGTTCGCCGTCCCCTTCGCCGGCTTCTCCCCCGCCCAGAACAGCGTCGCCGTGATGTCCCGATGCACCGCATATCCCCCCGGCATAACCGCCGTCGCCGGTCCTCCCCCCCCGCCGCAGCCGGCAACCACCGACACCATCGCCAGCGGGCCGATCATCCGCGCCGATCGCATCCATGCGTGCATGCCGATTCCCTCCGTTTCACGCGCTCATCCGAATTACTGCGCTATCTCCAGCAGCGCCGCAATCAACGCATCCAACTCTTCGTCCGTGTTGAAGTGCCCGGGGCTGATCCGCACCGTTCCGTCCGGATAGCTCCCGATCGCCTTGTGCGCGTAGGGCGAGCAATGCAGCCCCGGACGCACCGCGATGTTGAAACTCTCATCCAGGATCCCCCCCGCTTCCTGCGGGCTATACCCCTCCAGCGTCAGGCTCAGCGTCCCCACCCGGTTTTCCGCCGTCTTCGGACCATACACACGAAACTTGTCATTCCCTGACACCGCGTCGATCACCTTCTGCACCATCCCCCGTTCCTTCGCCAGCGTCTTCTCCGGCCCATGCGCGATCACATATTCCACCGCCGCCCCCAGCCCCGCGATCCCCACCGTGTTGGGCGTTCCCCCCTCCAGCAAATAGGGAAATAACTTCGGCATCGTCGGTGAACTCGAATCGCCCCCCGTGCCCCCCTCCCGAAACGGATTGATACTTTCCAGCGCCACCGTCTCGCTCACATACAGCCCCCCCGTCCCCGTCGGCCCGAGCAGGCTCTTGTGCCCCGGATAGGCCAGAACATCGATGAATTGCTTCTTCACATCGATCGGCACCACCCCGATTGTCTGCGCCCCATCCACCAGGAACCGCACCCCCGCCTCGCGCGCAATTCGACCGATTTCCTCAATGGGCTGGATCGTGCCCAGAACGTTCGATGCGTGCGTCATCGCAATCAGCTTCGTTTCCGGCCGAATCGACCGCCGCACATCCTCCGGATCCACCACCCCCGTCTCGTTCGAAAATCCCACCCGCGTCAGCTCGATAAACCCCGCCTCCGCCATCGCCACCAGCGGCCGCGACACCGAGTTGTGCTCCAGCGCCGTCGTGATGACATGATCCCCATTCCGCAGCAGCCCTTTCATCGCGATGTTCAGGGCATCGGTGGCGTTCATGGCGAACACCATCCGGTGGTGATCCGTCCCGCCCACGAAATCCGTCAGCAGCTTCCGCACGCCGTCCAGCATCTTCTCCGCCCCCACCGCCATCCGATGCCCCGCCCGCCCTGGATTCGCCGCCTCCGAATTCAGAAACAACGACATCCGCTCCGCCACCACCGGCGGCTTCGGCCACGACGTCGCGGCATTATCAAAATAAATCACGTCAGACATAGCACAATCGCCAATTCAAAACCACAGAGAACACAGAGTTCACAGAGGATGCACACGCCGAGACTCTGTGTTCTCTGTGCCCTCAGTGGTGAATGTCGTCACACCGCCGGCAGACCCTGCACGCGCCGCCATGTCGACAACTGGCCCGAGTGATACGCCTCATGCCACGTGCCATACAGCATCACCGCGTGCCCCACCGTCGGGAACCGCTCGCGCCGCGCGGGATCCGGATGCGGCTGATGAAAATCCTCCGGCGTCATCCCCTTCAACTTCGCCTCGATCTTCTCCCGCACCTCCACCAGCTTCTCCACATAAAACGCCTTCGGCTTGTACTTGCTCCGATCCGGCGATGGCTCGCTCTTGGCCCCATACGTCGCCCGCCAGGCGTCATCGATGAATGCCGGCGCCGGCTCGCCGCTGATCAACTGCAGAAACGCATAATCCACCTGCAGCAGGTGCCCCAGCACCCACGCCGGATGATTCACCTTCGGCGCCGGCTGCACCACCATCTGCTCGTCCGTCAAATCCCCCACCAGCTTCAACGTCATCGCCCGGGTATGCCCGATCGTCGCCAGAAAACTTTCCAACAGTGCCATATCAACCGCTCCGCAATTACCAATTACCAATTACCAATTACCAACTACTAGCTACGCCCCCACATACTTCGAATACAATCCCCGCGCCACCCCCGCCTCGTTCGTTCCCTTGATGATCGCGCGCCCATCCGCAAACAGCGTCAGCTCATACTCCCGCCGCCGCTCCCCCTCGCCCTCCACGATCGGGCACTTCAGCATGAACTTGTTGAAGCTCGCCTTCCCCACGTTCCGCAGGTTCGCCGCCACGTGCTCAAAGTCCACCCGCGTCGCCGACCCCAGCGAAATCTGCACCGCGTTGCGCCCGCACAAGCTCGTCGTCGCGCTGGCGAACTTGCCCGAGAGATACTCAAACTGCCGATGCTTGCAGCACGGACAATCCGCCACCTCGCGGGCCTTCTTCACGTTCAACTGCTGAAACCTGTTGTCCCACATATCGAAGCTGAAAAGATAGGGCGACAGATCCCGCCGATTCCCCGTCAGCAGCTTCATCGCCTCCATCGCCTGCCAGCTCGACACCACCGACACCGTCGGCCCAAGCACCCCCGCCGTGTCGCATGTCGGGTTCATCCCCGGCGGCGGCATCGTCTCGAATATGCACCGCAAACAAGGCGTTTCCCCCGGCAGAATGTTCATCGCCAGGCCCATCGCGCTGATGCACGCCCCGTAAATCCACGGCACGTTGTGCTTCACCGCGACATCGTTGATCAAGAACCGCGTCTCAAAATTGTCCGTCCCGTCCAGCAGCAAATCCTTCCCCGCCGCCAGTTGCTCAATGTTGGTGTGGTTTACATCCACCACCACCGCCTCGACGCTCACGTCCGGGTTGATCTTGGCGATCTTCTTCGCCGCCGCCACGCTCTTGGGAAGGTTCTGCTCGATGTCCTCATGGTCAAAGAGCACCTGCCGCTGCAGGTTCGTGACCTCGATGAAGTCCCGATCCACGATCGTCATCTGTCCCACGCCCGCACGCGCCAGCAGATTCGCCAGCACCGTCCCCAGCGCCCCGCATCCCACCATCAGCACCTTCGAGCTCTTCAGCTTCTTCTGCCCCTCGATCCCAATCGGCTCCCACAACATCTGCCGGTTGTACCGCGCCAGACTCGGATCCGCCTTGTCCAACTGCTCCGCAAGATCACTCAACGCCATGACAAAACTCTTTCTGCCCACCCCGCCCTAAAAGACCCACACATCGGTGTTCATCCGTGTGCATCTGTGGCTAATTCCCATCACCCTTCGATGACGTTCTTCTCAATCGGCTCCACCGTCACCCCCTGCTCCTTCAGCACCTGCAGCGCCGCCTCCACGCGCTCCGTCTCCCCCTGGAACAGCACCGCCATGATCCCGATCTCCGCCGTCACGCTCGCCTGCCGAATGTCAAAACTCACATCCGGAAACTTGCTCGCCATCCGCCACAGCGCCGGCGTCTCCACCAGCCCCTTGCTGCCAAACGTCAACCACACCCGCTTTTGCGACCGCGCCATGAAATTCCCGCCTGACAGCTGTTCTTGAAACTCGAAACCGGAACCTCGAAACTCCCCGTTATCCCCCGGCGATCGCGGGAACAATCGACACATCATCCCCATCCTTGATCGGCGTCTCCAGGTTCTCCAGAAACCGGATGTCCTCGTCATTCACGTACACATTCACAAACCGATTCAGCTCCCCCGGCTGCTTGAACAACCGCTTGTCCATCCCCGCAAACTTCCCCGACAACTCGTTGAGCAGCCCGCCCACCGTCCCGCCCTGCAGCTCCACAATGTCCACCCCGTTGGTCAACGTCCGCAAGGGCGTCGGAATCCGAACCTTCACCGCCATGAAATGTTCCTCTGCTTTCTAAAACCGTCTTCGTGACTCTTCGTGCCTTCGTGACTTCGTGTTTACGTCGTTAGACCCCCGCTCCCACCGCCTCGGCCTCCGCCTTCCTCACCCCGTTCACCACCGCATCAAACGCCTCCAGCTTCGCCGGAATGCTCGTCGGCGGCTCCAGGTGCCCCACGACCACCTCCGTCGTCTTCAAGCCATTCCCCGTGATGCTTACGCAAATGCTCTCATCGCGCGGAATCCGCCCGCTCTCGATCAGCTTGATCGCGCACGCCAGCGTCGTCCCGCCCGCCGGCTCCGTCCATATCCCCTCCGTCCGCGCCAGCAGCTTGATCGCGTCCACGATCTCCTCGTCCGTCGCATCCTCACCCCACCCGCCGCTCTGCTTCACCGCCTGCACCACGTAGAACCCGTCCGCCGGGTTCCCAATCGCAATGCTCTTGGCGATCGTCTTGGGCTTGACGGGCTTGATGAGATCCCGCCCCGCGCGAATCGCATCCACCACCGGGTTGCAGCCCTTCGCCTGCGCCGAATAAATCTTCGGCCCGTTGTCCTCCACCAGCCCCAGCTTGATCAGCTCCTGGTAGCCCTTGTAAATCTTCGGCAGAATCGTCCCGCCCGCCGTCGGCACCACCGTGTGCTGCGGCAACTTCCACCCGAACTGCTCGGCGATCTCAAACCCGAACGTCTTCGCCCCCTCCGTGTAAAACGGCCGCAGGTTCACGTTGACAATCGCCCACCCATACTTGTCCGCAATCTCCGAACACAGCCGGTTCACGTCGTCATAGTTCCCCTGGATTCGCACCATCGTCGGCCCAAAGATCAGCGACCCGAGCACCTTCCCCTGCTCCAGGTCATGCGGAATCATCACGAACGCTTTCAGCCCCGCCTGCGCCGCATGCGCCGCCACGCTGTTCGCCAGGTTCCCCGTGCTCGCGCACCCCACCGTGTCATACCCCAGCTCGATGGCCTTCGTGATCGCCACCGACACCACCCGCTCCTTGTACGACCACGTCGGATAATTCGCCGAATCATCCTTGATGTACAGTTCCTTCACCCCCAGCACCTTCTCCAGGTTCCGCGCCCGCTTGAACGGCGTCCACCCCGAATTCAACCCCGCCTTCGGCTCGTCGCACGGCAACAAATCCCGGTACCGCCACAAATTCCGCTCGCGCTTCTCAATGCTCTCCCGCGTCACCTTCCCCTTCATCGCCTCGTAGTCGTACTCCACCTCCAGCGGCCCGAAACACACCTCGCACACATGCACACCCTTCTGGGGATACTGCTTGTGACACTCCCGACACCGCAAGCCGACAACGTACGACATACCTGCTCCGCAATCGAAGTTCGACGCAAAAACACCGACGGCCTCCTGCCAGAAACTCCCGACTGGGAATCCCCGATAAGAGGCCGCATTCGCGCCGACAACCCTTCCTCAGAGCCGCCAACACACACGTTCCACTTATCGGTCCCCTTGATTCTGACCGCCTCGCGCATCGCTGCGAAAAACCGCCAAATCGGGTGGGAATTAGCACCCGCTTCTCAACTGCGTCCCCGCAGCCGGATGGGTTGCTGTGTCGTCAACGGGCCCGTCCCTCAGACACTCTGGATAAGAGCCGTCTTCACTTGTCATCCCGCCCGCTGCGTCGCCGCCTCAGGCCGGAAGTCCCATACCTTAGCTCTCCCCCCTTCCCATGTCAATATCCTTGCTCAGCCGTCCCAGCCGCCTCCGCGCCCCAGAATCGCCCTCCAGAAGCCCGCGACCCCAAGCTCTGCGGTATCCGCTTTGCACGCTATGCCCGCGGAAAGCAGCGTTTCTCACGGAAAACAACATCATGACCCCCGACGATTCTTCAACACCCCTATTGACGGACCAGCCCCGCCCCGAAGTGGCCGCGGCCATCGCCGACCGCAAGGAAATGATCCTGCGCCGCTGGGAAAACGCCGTCCGTGAGGCACTTCCCCATGCCGAAACCATGACCTTCGCCCAGCTCCGCGACCATCTCCCCCTCCTCCTCGACCGCCTCGGCGATGCCCTCCGCACGCCCGGCTCCATGGACACTTTTGCGCTCAAGGAAACCACCCGCACCCACAGCAACGAACGTTTTGTCCACCAGTACAGCCTTCGGGAACTCCTCACCGAATACCGCCTGCTGCGACGCATTGTCATCGAGGAGGTCGCCAGCGCCATCCAGGGCCCCCTCACCACGGCAGAATTGGTGGCGCTCGATTTGGGAATCGATGCCGCGCTTCAGGAAGGCGTCAACTACCTCGCCGAGCTGCAACGCGAACTCCTGCGCTCCGCCACCGAAGCCGAAGCCAAGTACCTCGCCTTTCTCAGTCACGATCTCCGAAACCATCTCAACCATGCCCTCCTCGTGCTCGAAGTTCACGGCCAGCGCCTCCGCACCCAAACCAGCTACCGCGAAGACATGGAAGACCTCGAAGGCATCCGCCGCTCCATCCTCGACACCATGGATGGCATGAACCGCCTCCTCGCCGCCGAGCGCCTCCGCAACGCCATGGTCGCGCCCAAAAAAGAACCTTTCGATTTGCGAAAACTCCTCGATTCCACCCTCGTCCGCGTCCGCTCCGACGCCCAACGCAAAGGCATCGACCTCGTCATCGAAAGCAGTCCCGACGCCCACCTCGTCGGCGATCGCGAAATGACCGGCCTCGTCCTGCAAAACCTCATCGGCAATGCCGTCAAATACTCCGACCACGGCACCATCCGCGTCGTCGCCAACCAGCGCGCCGACGGCAGCTGGACCATCGCCGTCACCGACGACGGCCCCGGCATCGCCGAAGAGGACCAGCACCGCCTCTTCGAAGCCTTCGTCCGCGGTAACACCCACGGTCAACCCGGCGCCGGCCTCGGCCTCTCCATCGCCTCACAAGCCGCCAAACTCCTCGGCGGCTCCCTCACCGTCCACTCCATCGTCGGCGTCGGATCCACCTTCACCCTCAGCCTCCCGCCCGACATGTCCGCCTGTCGTCAACCCACCGATGCTCCCGCCCCGCCGGGAGCACTCTCCAAAGCCATGCGCATCCTGCTTGTCGAAGACATGCCCGAGACCGCCCGCGCCATGGTCCGCCTGCTCACCACCATGGGGCACACCGTGGTGTCCGTCAGCTCCGCCGAGGCCGCCCTCCGCGCCGCCAGGGAAAACGCATTCGACATCGTCGTCAGTGACATCGGCCTGCAAGGCAAAAGCGGCCTCGACCTCATGCGCGAACTCCGCGCTCAATTCCCCAACCTCCCCGGCATCGCCCTCACCGGCTACGGCAGCGGCGCCGACGAACAGCGAAGCGCCGAAGCAGGCTTCGTCCGCCACCTCACCAAACCCGTGGACGCCCAGGTCCTCCACAACATCTTGCGCGAACTGGCCAGATAACCCCTCCTCGCCCGCCCCATGCCAAACCCGCCCCGACAACTCCCAATCCCACCCCGCGC
>JBEHXY010000151.1:0-8622 GCA_048498455.1 Planctomycetota bacterium
CCGCACAACTTGTCCAGCTCCCGCACCACCTCCGCCGCCACGCGCAGCCGATCCACCATCCGCCCCGTCGCCTGGTAGACGCTCGTCGCCCGCCCGGAGAGCTCCGTCCCGAAATCCCCGGCGCCTTGGGTCACGTTCACCCCCACCCCGATCACGACGTCCGCCCCGCGCCGCTCCGCCAGAATCCCCGCCAGCTTCCGCCCCCCCACCAGCAGATCGTTGGGCCATTTGATCCGCACTTCCACCTCCCCGCCGCATGCCGCCTCCACCCCGCGGGCCGCCGCCAGCCCCGCCAGCAGCGTCAACCGGTCCATCGCCGCGGCCTCGCCTTCCCCTCGCCCGCGCAGCAGCACGGACATCAGCACCGACTGCTCCGCCCTGGCCGTCCAGCCATGTCCCAGCCGGCCGCGCCCCGCCGACTGCTCATCCGCCACCACCACCAGCCCGTCCATCTCCGGATTCACCGCGCACTGCCACGCCACATCGTTCGTCGAGCCCGTCCGGAAAAACACCATCACCCGCCGGCCGATCCGCAGCTTCTCGCGCTTCGCCACCTCCTCCAGCACGTCCCGCCAGCAGGCCAGCCCCGTCGACACCAGCCGCACCACCGCCCCGCCGGCGCTGGGTTCCTCCTCGATCAGGCACTTCCGCTCGCGCAGCACCCCCAGCGCCTGCTGCACATCCGGCAGGGGGGCGAGCGTCTCGCGCAGCAGCCCCGACATCGTCATTTCCGCCCCGCCCGCACGCGGACGAAACAACGCCAGCAACACGCTGGTCACCGTCCGCTCCGCCATCGGTGCCGTCGTACTCATCCCTCAGTCCATCTCCATCGACAAATCCAGCGCCGGCGCGGAGTGCGTCAGCGCCCCGATCGAAATCCGGTCCACCCCGCTCGCCGCCGCCGCGACCAGCGTCTGATCCGTGATCGCGCCGCTGGCCTCCAGCAGCGGGCCCGCCCCTTCGCCCGCCCGCGCCTGCTTCGCCACCTGGTCGCGCATTCCCACCGCCTCGTGCATCATCTCCGGCGTAAAATTGTCCAGCAAAATCACGTCCGAGCCGCCGCGCCCCGCCAGCTCCTCCTCCAACTGCCCCAGCGTGTCCACCTCCAGCCACAGCAGAACCTCCCGCGGCAACTCCGCGCGAATCCGCCGCGTCAATTCCCCAAGGCCCATCTCCGCCCCCAGCTTCTCCCGCAGCGCCGCCAGGTGGTTGTCCTTCAACATCACCCCGTCATAGAGCCCGATCCGGTGGTTCACCCCCCCACCGCAGCGCACCGCATACTTGTCCAGCATCCGAAATCCCGGCGTGGTCTTGCGGGTGTCACAAATCGCCGGCGGCCCGAGCGTCCCATCCGCCTTCTTCACGCTCTTGACCCCCGCGATCGCCTCCACATACCGCCGCGTCGCGCTCGCCACCCCCGAGCAGTGTCCCAGGAAATTCAGCACCACCCGCTCCGCCGTCAGAAGCCGCCCCACAGGCCCGGTCAGCGTCGCCACCACCTGCCCCGGCGCCACCGCCGCCCCATCGCCCAGCGACACCTCCGCCCGCAGTTCCCCCCCATACGCCGCCACAATCTCCGGCAACAGCACCGTCCCGCAGATCACCCCGCGCTTTCTCGCCACGATCCGCCCCTCCCCGCGCAGCTCCCGCGGGATCGCCACCTC
This sequence comes from Planctomycetota bacterium, assembly GCA_048498455.1. GTDB lineage: Bacteria > Planctomycetota > Phycisphaerae > WQYP01 > WQYP01 > CALCHA01. The sequence goes on from JBEHXY010000151.1 coordinate 1,665, forward strand.
CACCGTCTTGTCCCCGCTCCCCACATCCTCCCGCACCGCCGCCCCAATGAGCGCCCGCACCCCCTCATCGATCACCAGCGGTTCCACAGCCATCGCATTTCCCTCCTCAACAACCGCCGCATTCTAGCCCCGCCTTGCCTCCTTGCATAAGATGCCCCGGCCTTCAACCAAGGAGCACCCCCATGCCCGACCCCCGCCACACCAAGCTCGCCGAAACGCTCATCCGCTATTCCTGCGAAGTGACGCCCGGCGACAACGTCCTGATCGAAGCCATCGACATCCCCCACACCTTCACCAAGGAACTCATCCGCGTCTGCCGCGACGCCGGCGGTAACCCCCTCGTCCTGCTCAAGTCCAACGAGATCAATCGCGCCCTCATGCTCGCGGGCACTCCCGAACAGTGGGACACCATCGCCCACGTCGAAAAGGAACAGATGCAGCGCGCCCAGTGCTACATCGGCCTCCGCGGAAATCCCAACGTCTCCGAAATTTCCGACGTCCCCTCCGACAAGCAGAAACTCTATGAACAGTCCGTCTGGAACAAGGTCCACCGCGACATCCGCATCAACAAAACCCGCTGGGTCGTCCTTCGCTGGCCCACCCCCTCCATGGCCCAGATGGCCGAATCCAGCACCGAGGCCTTCGAAGATTTCTACTTCAACGTCTGCACCCTCGACTATCAGAAAATGTCCCGCGCCATGGAACCCCTCAAAAACCTCATGGAAAAAACCGACAAGGTTCGCCTCAAGGGCCCGCGCGACACCGACCTCACCTTCTCCATCAAAAACATCCCCGCCAAGCTCTGCGACGGACACCGCAACATCCCCGACGGCGAAGTCTTCACCGCCCCCGTCCGCGATTCCGTCAACGGCGTCATCCACTACAACTGCCCCACCGTCTACCGCGGCGTCACCCATGCCGACGTCCGCCTCGCCTTCCAGAACGGCAAAATCGTCGAGGCCTCCTCCAACGACACCCGCCACCTCAACGAAGTCTTCGACACCGACGAGGGCGCCCGCTACGTCGGCGAGTTCGCCATCGGCTTCAACCCCTACTGCACCAAGCCCATGAAGGACATCCTCTTCGACGAAAAAATCGCCGGCTCCATCCACTTCACCCCCGGCCAGTGCTACGAGGAAACCGAGAACGGCAACCGCTCCGCCATCCACTGGGACCTCGTCCTGCGCCAGGACCCGGCGGTCGGCGGCGGCGAGATCTACTTCGACGACGTTCTCATCCGCAAAGATGGCCGCTTCCTTCCCGCCGAACTCCAGGGCCTTAACCCGGAAAACCTCCGCTGATCCCCTCCATCCTCACGAAGGGCCGCACCAAGGGCGGCTATCGCGGTCGGCAAAAATGAAGAAGGGCAACGCACCGGCGTTGCCCTTCTCTTTTGAAATCAGAAATAACCCAGCGATTTACCGGTCACTGCCGGTCTGGATGCGCGGGGCGATCGTCTGCGGGCTCGAAGACGAGTTGCCGTTGGGCCCGCTCGCCGTCCCGCTGCTGGTGCCGCTGGCCGTTCCATTGCCGGCCGTGCCGTTGCCCTGCCGGGCGGTGATGACGCCCGAGCCGGTCGCGCCGGTGCCGGTCGTCGTGTTGCCCGTTCCGGTGCCCACGCCCGTCCCCACGCCCGTCCCTGGATTATTCACCGTCCCCACGCCCGGCGTGGTGATCGTTTCCGCCGCCGCCGGCACGCCCGGCGTCACTTCGCCTGGCGCGCCCGGACTCATCGCCGATCCCGGCGTGCCCGGATTCACCGGATTGGTCGGGTTCGATCCCGTGCCCGTCGCACCCGCGCCCGGAACGGCCGAGATGTTGCCCGACCCCGCCGAGCCATTGTTGTTGCTGTTCACCGCGCCCGTCCCCGTCGAGCCGCTGACCGTCCCGGTCGAGCCGCTCACCGTGCTGCCCGTTCCGCCGGTCACAGCGCCGGTGGAATTGTTCGAATTGATCGTGCCGGTCGTGTTGGTGCCGCTGACGGTCCCCGTGGAGCCGCTCACCGTGCTGCCGATTCCACCGGTCGTGCCGCCGCTCATGCCCGCATTGGTGTTCGTGGGCGTGCTGCCGATCGCGCTGCCGCTGGTGTTGCCGCTGCCCGTCGCGCCGGCATTCACGCCGCCCGCCGTGCCCGACACGTTCGCTCCGCCGGTGGCGCCCACGCCCGTCCCGCCGGCCGACGACGATCCCGCCGCCCCGCCCGCAGCGCCGCCGCCCATCCCGCCCCCGGCGCCGCCCGCCGCATTCACTGTCAACGCGGTCGCCGCAGAAAGGGCCACCGCCGCCAAAAGCGCAGACACAGTCGTTTTCATCATCAATCTCCTCAAAGCGCCCATGCAGGCCCAACGCAACGACGCGGCCTCCGGGCTTTCATCGAGGAATAAAAGCAATTACAGGACCACCCCGCGCGCACTTCCCCCACATTCAACATCGCGGAAAAAATCGTCCTCCCCCGCGCGCCTCAGCCCCGCAAGGCCTGCACCGCTTCCACCAGGCCCCGCGCACGCGCCTCATCTCCCGCCTCCGCAATCACCCGCGCGATCGGTTCCGTGTTGCTCTGCCGGACATGCACCCACCCATCCGCCCAGTCGATCCGCACCCCATCCTGCGTGTCCAGCTTCTGGTCGGCAAACCGCTGCTTCACTTGCGCCACCAGCGCCGCCGACTGCTCCACTGTGCACTCGAACTTCGTCTTGAGCATCGCATACCGCGGCAGGTCCGCCACCAGCTCGCTCACCTTCTTCCCCGTCCGCGTCATCACATCCAGCACCATCGCCATCCCCAGGAAACTGTCCCGCACCGGCCCCACCCGCAGGTCGATCACCCCGCCGTTGCCCTCCCCGCCGATCACCGCCCCCACCTCCATCATCTTCCCCGCCACGTTCGCCTCCCCCACCGCCGTGCGCACCACCTTCTGCCCGAACTTCGCGGCGATGTCATCCACCATCCGGCTCGTCGACAAATTCGCGCACACCGTCCCCGGCTTGCTGAGCATCCGCGCGTACGTGCACAGCGCCAGGGTGTACTCCTCGCCGATGTACTCCCCGCGCTCGTCCACGATCGCCAGCCGGTCCGCATCCGGATCCTGCGCAAAACCCACCGCCGCCTTTTTCTCCTTCACCCGCGCACAAAGATCCGTCAAATTCTCCTTCACCGGCTCGGGCACGTGCGCAAAATGCCCCGTCGCCTCCGCGTTCATGTGCACCAGCTCTACCCCCAGCTTCGAGAGCAGCATCGGCGTCCCCACGCAGCCCGCGCCGTTCACCGAATCCAGCACCACCTTGTACCGCTTCTCCGCGATCCCCCGCACGTCAAACAGCCCCAGCACCGTCTGCACATGATGCGCATGCACCCGCGAATCGCTCGAGTACATCCCCAGCCCCTCGATCGCCGCCAGCGACCACCCCTTCGCAAAATACGCCGCCTTGATTTCCGCGGCCTCCGCCGGCGGATACGCCACCCCATCGTGCCGCAAAAACTTGATCCCGTTCCACACGATCGGGTTGTGCGACGCCGTGATCACGATCGCCGCATCCGCCTTCAAAAACCGCCCGAACAGCGCCACCGACGGCGTCGTCGCCACGCCCACATCTACCACGTCCACCCCCACCGACATCAACCCCGCGCTCACCGCCCCGAACACCATCATCCCGCTCGGCCGCGTGTCCCGCCCGATCACCACCACCGGCCGCCCCTCCCCGAAACCCGCTCTCCCACCCGGGGTTTTAAGTTTTGAGTTTTGAGTTTTGAGTTTTTCGCCAAAGGCCTGCCCGAACTCCGTCGCCACCGCCGGCGTCAAACTCGCTCCGATAATCCCCCGCACCCCCGACACCGAAATCATCAACGGCGCATCATTCGTCCCGGCGGCCATACGTCTCTCCTACCTGATCGCGCCGCAAACTATACCGCCTCCCGCCACCACCTCAACCCGCGCAAAAAATCGGGAGGCCCGGCAGACGCCGCCGGGCCTCCCTGGCTGTGACGCTTTATCCGCTACGACCGCTCGTTACTCGTGAATTTCCCGTTCGATCACCGTGCGACGTTCGATCACCTGGTCGCCGCCGGCCACCGGGCGCGTATCAAGGAAGAACTGGTACTGGCTGCCTTCGCCCAGCGGAATCTGTTCCACCACGGTCCGGCCGTCGATGGTCACCTTATCGCCCACCGCATCCAGCACCACCGCTTGCCCCGCCCGCACCTGGCCGGTGTACACCAGCTTGTTCCACGTCTTGTCATAGACGTAAATCGTTCCATCGTGCCCCGCCTGGTACATCGTGTTGCCGGTCCCCATCGCCACCGGTTGCGCCGTCGAGGGCACCTTGGCGTTCATCGTTTCACAGCCCGGCATCGCCACAAGCGCTGCACCCGCCATGATCCCCGCCGCCAGCATTGCATGAATCTTCATAACGTTCTCCTTTGAACAAGTGTCCGTCGAAATCCCGTTAATTCACTAAAAGCAACACGCGCGCCAAAATGCCCCGCTCATCCATACACAACTCATCCGTGTTAATCCGGGTCGATCCGTGGCTAATTTCCGCCGCCGCTCCCCCCGCCTATGATCCCCCCATGACCCTCCCCGCCCACACCGACATCGCCCTCATCGGCGCCGGACCCCTCGGCCTCGAAATCGCCGTCGCCCTCAAAGCCGCCGGCCTCAGCTACACCCACCTCGAGGCCGGACAAATCGGCTCAACCATCCAGTGGTGGGCCCCCAACACCCGCTGGTTCTCCTCGCCTGACCGCATCTCCATCGCCGGCGTCCCCCTCGTCACCCCCAACCAGGAAAAGGCCTCCCGAGAGGAATACCTCGCCTACCTCCGCTCAGTCGTCCAGCAGTTCCACCTGGACATCCACACTTACACCCGCGTCACCCGCATCGCCGGCCTACCCGACAACCGCTTCCAACTCACCGTCCAAAAATCCTTCCGCGGCCAACCCCTCGGCGAACCCTCCACCCTCACCGCCGACAAAATCATCCTCTCCACCGGCGGCACCGAACGCCCCAACCTCCTCCACGTCCCCGGCGAAGACCTCCCCACCGTTTCCCATTACTTTCAGGACCCCCATACCTACTTCCAGAAAAACCTCCTCATCGTCGGCGGCCGCAACTCCGCCGTCGAGTCCGCCCTCCGCTGCCACCGCGCCGGCGCCAAAGTCCACCTCTCCTACCGCCGCGAAACCGTCGACCAGAAAGACATCAAGTACTGGCTCCACCCCGAATTCGCCTCCCTCACCCGCTCCGGCCAGATCACCGCCCACTACAACACCGTGGTCAAAGAAATCACTCCCACCCACGTCACCCTCGCCCCCACCCCTCAGCACTCAGCACCCAGCACTCAGCACTTGCCCGTGGATTTCGTCCTCCTCATGACCGGCTACGAAGCCGACATGTCCCTCGCCAAAATGGCCGGCGTCGAACTCACCACCGACCAACTTCTCCCCACCCACGACCCGGCCACCATGCAAACCAACATCAAAAACCTCTACGTGGCCGGCACCGCCATCGCCGGCACCCAATGCCGCTACAAGGTCTTCCTCGAAAACTGCCACATCCACGTCCCCAAAATCCTCGCCCACCTCACCGGCAAAATCGCCCCCGCCACCACCCCCACCCCCCTCTACGACCGCCCCGAAAGCTGACCCACGCCCTCACACCCCGGCCGCCCATGCCGGGTGCCGGGTGCCACGGGTACGGCCAGAGCCGTACCCGTGCCTCCTGTGCCCCCGCTACCACCTTGCACCCGCCGCCAACAAGGTTTTGCGTTTTGAGTTTTGCGTTTTGAGTTTCCCCCCCTACCCTATCCCCCATGCTCGCCCACACCCACCGCCCACGCCTCCTCGCCCTCACCCTCGCCCTCCTCGTCCTCGGCTTCCTTTCCAACACCTTCTACCTCTGGCACAACTGCCCCCTCGACTTCTCCGAGGATGAATCCCACTACTGGGAATGGGCCCGCCATCTCGACTACGGCTACTACTCCAAACCGCCCGGCATCGCCTGGACCCTCGCCGCCGCCCTCCGCCTCGGCCAACTCCTCCACCTCACCGGCGACAATTCCGGCGCCGCCCTCATGCCCCTCCTCCGCATGCCCGCCGTCCTCTTCGCCACCCTCTCCGGACTCCTCTCCGCCTTCCTCGCCCGCCGCATCTTCAAAGACGACCGCGCCGCCCTCGCCGTCACCGCACTCTCCGCCGCCGTCCCCATGTTCGCCGTCGGCTCCCTGCTCATCACCATCGACTCCCCCATGTACCTCTGTTGGGCCGCCACCATCTACTGCCTCTGGCGCACCGTCGAAGCGTCCGCCCCGACACCCGACACCCAACACCCGACACCCTGGATGCTCCTCGCCGGCCTCGCCTGCGCCACCGGCATGCTCTTCAAACCCGTCCTCATCGCCCTCCCCCTCTGCGCCCTCCTCGCCGCTTACATCGACCCCCTCCTCCGCCGCGCCTTCCTCAGCAAATCCGCCCTCGCCGCCCTGCTCCTCGTCCTCGCCTCCCAAATCCCCGTCATCCTCTGGAACGCCAACCACCACTGGGTGACCTTCCGCCACATCTCCGCACAGGGCGGCCTCACCGGCACCGAGCCCACCCCCCTCCTCCGTCGCTTCTCCCGCCTCGCCGAATTCGTCGGCGGCCAAGCCGGTGGCATGGGCGCCCTCCCCTTCATCCTCCTCACCTGCGCCGTCATTTACGCCATCAGACAACTCCGCAGAAAAAGCACCTCAGTCACTCAGGACTCAGAACTCAGGACTCAGGACTCCCCCCAACCCTCAGCACTCAGCACTCAGCACTCGTACACCTTTCTCCTCGCCTTCACCCTCCCCCTCTGGCTCTTCTACTTCGTGCTCAGCTTCTGGAAAGGCACCGAAATCAACTGGCCCGCCGCCTCCTACTTCACCGGCATGATCCTCCTCGCCGGCGTCGTCGTTCACCAGTGGCCACGCAGCAAACCCTGGCG
>JBEHXY010000152.1:0-8567 GCA_048498455.1 Planctomycetota bacterium
TCATGCCGTCATTATCGAGTGGCGTGGGCCATTCGGCTCATCGATCTGAGAAAGAGCAGCGTGACGGCGCCGCCGATGGCGGCGGCGACTTTGCCGAAGTCTTTGGCCAATTTTCCCGCCAGCCCCGCCCCCAGGGCGATCATGCCCATCCATCCGAGCAGGCTGGGCAGCAGGACGACCCGGTAATGGGGCCCGGCGACCAGCGCGGCGAGCGCTCCAAGCCATGCCTGCAGCGGGGGATAGAGCTTGGGCTTCAGCAGTTCGCCGAAGAAGGTGCCGAAGTCGCCGGACTTGAGCGAGACGGCGAGCTTGATGGCGGCGAGGGCGTGGACCCCGCGGTCGTGCATGGCGTAGGCCCAGCGGCCGCGTTCGGTGGGCAGGAAGGCGCCGTAGAGGCCGACGCCCATGGAGAGGGCGAAGAGCAGGAGAAACGCGCGCACGGGTTCGGGCCCGCGCCGCCCGCCGACGGGGCGGCCGCGCAGGCGCGGCGCCTCGTTCCCGCCGATCCCCCGCGGTTGCCGCCTCGAACTTCCGCGACCCACGCACGCCTCGCAAGCAAAAACAAAAAAGCCGGCCGCCGGCATGTGCCCGCCGCGGCCGGCTTCGTTGAATCAACGATGAACCGTCAGAGCATGCCCTTGACCATCTCGCGCTCTTCCACCAGTTCCTTGTTGGTGACGGCGATGCGTTCCTTGGCGAACTCGTCGATCGGCAGCCCCTTGATGACTTCGTAGCTGCCGGGGGTGGTGGTGCGGACGGGCATGCCGGCCCAGACCTCGGGGTCGAAGCCATACTCGCCGTTGCTCTTGACGGCGATCGAGTGCACCTTGCCGGGGGTCATGAGGTCGTGGACATGGTCGACGAGGGCGTTGGCGGCGGAGGCGGCGGAGGAGGAGCCGCGGGCGGCGATGATGGCGGCGCCCCGCTTGCCGACGGTTTCCTGGAATTCCTTCCGCAGCCATTCCTGGTGGCCGATCATCTGGGGGACCGGCTTGCCCTGGATCTTGGCGAGGTGGAAGGCGGAGAACATGGTGGGGGAGTGGTTGCCGAAGATGAACACGTCGCTGACGGCGGTGGTGGGGACGTTGGCTTTCTTGGCGAGCTGGCTGGTGGCGCGGTTCTGATCGAGGCGGACCATCGCGGTGAAGCGGTCCGGGGAGAGCCGCTTGGCCTGGCTGGCGGCGATCATGGCGTTGGTGTTGGCGGGGTTGCCCACGACGGCGACGCGGCAGTCATCGGCGGCGACGCGGTCGATGATCTTGCCCTGCTCGATGAAGATCTTGCCGTTGTCCTTGAGCAGGTCGGCGCGTTCCATGCCGGGACCGCGGGGTTTTGCGCCCACGAGGCAGCACCAGTTGGCGCCTTTGAATCCGACGCTGGGGTCGGAGGTCAGGACCATGTCCTGCAGGAGGGGGAAGGCGCAGTCATCGAGTTCCATGGCGACGCCTTCGAGGGCCTTCATGGCCTTTTCGACGGGGACTTCGAGCAGCTGGAGGATCACCGGCTGGTCGGGGCCAAACATCTGGCCGGAGGCAATGCGAAACAACAGGGCGTAACCGATTTGTCCCGCCGGTCCCGTGACCGCTACCCGAATCGCGCTCTTCATAAGGTCTCTCTCAAAAACGACCCACCGGATGTCCTCGCACCGCCACCAGTCCGCTCCCCCCCGCGGCGCTCACGAACAAACTAGATTAAGGCAAAGTCTGCAGGCTCACAACTTCCCGGCGTGGCGCCGGCAGGGGGGAGGATTTCCGGTGGCGGGCTTCTTCGATGGCGCGAGGGAGCGATCTGCGGGGGCGGCGCATACAAAAGTTTCCGGGAAATTTTGCGCGCGAAAAAAATATTTTTCTCCCCTCCATCCCCCTCTTTTTCCATGCAGAATGAGAGCATTTGCAGGGTTGGCCCTTGCATCCTGCAATGCAGATCCCCTTTTTGGATGGGGTCTCCCTCCCCAAACGGAATCCAACCGCAGAAATTATTGCTCGCGTGTTTACAAGGGGTTCCGCCTGCGGACACATGTTGGTGCGTTGGCGCGGCACGCGGCTCGCTATAAGGATTCGGCAACCAAAGACTGAAGTTGGTGGGCTTTGACAGGAAACGCAACTCTTTAGAAAAATTCGGAAACTTCTCAGCAAACTCTTCCGTTTCCGATAATGTGGGCATTCACTTCTCCCTCTGCGTTTCTCACAACCTCTCCCCCGAGCCCCTTCACCGACGTTGCTCTTCGCCGGCGGCCACGGATGGTCCGTCGATGCTCTCGGTACGCCCCGCTGTGGTGGCAAGGATGTCGCCCCGGGCATAGGAAAGTTTGTAAGGAATGGATTCCATGGTCACACTCGCCTCCCGCCGTCAGGAAACCCCCGCTCCCCAAAACACAGAACTCGCGGCCCTCTGGCAGGCCTATGGCGACACCCGTGACGAATCCCTCCGCAACCGCCTGCTGCTGCACTATCTCTACATCGCCAAGGTCATCGCCCGCCACATGCGGTCGCGCCTCCCCGCCGGCGCCGATCTCGATGATCTCACGCAGGCCGCCACCCTGGGCCTCCGCGATGCCATCGCCACCTTCGATCCCTCCCGCGGCGTGAAGTTTGAGCACTACTGCGGCTCGCGTGTCCGCGGCGCCGCCCTGGATTACCTGCGTTCGCTGGATTGGGCCCCCCGCATGCTGCGTTCCCGCATGCAGAAGCTGCAGGAGGCCGCGCTGCAACTCGAGATGCAGTCGGGCCATGCACCCTCCGACGAACAGCTTTCGGAAGCCTTGAACATGCCGCTGGATGAATTGCAGACCGTCCGCCGCGAAGCGGCCGCCCCGCTCCGCCTGCGGCTGACCTCCGACGATGAATCGGACGGCTCGCCGCGCGGTGGGGGGGTCAACCTCAACTCGCTGGCGGACGACAACCCCGTCGACCCGGTGCGCGAGGCCCAGCGGGCGGACCTGAAGGAATTCCTCTCCCGCGGCCTGTCGGCTGCGGAGCGCCAGGTGGTCATCCTTTATTACTACGAGAATTTTTCGTTCAAGGAGATCGGCGCCACGCTCGATCTCTGCGAATCGCGCGTCTCCCAGATCCACCACGCGGTCATGAACCGCCTGCGCGAACGCGTGCACCGCATCGGCGGCACGTCGGTCGACGACTGAGACGCCCACAGCACAAACCCCACAGCCGAAAGACGCCGCCCCCACGCGGCGTCTTTCTTTTTTGCAACGTGCCCCTCCATGGCTACCATAACCGCATGCTCAACCGCTCCAATGTGCTCCTCGGATTTGCCACGGTCTTTGCCATCCTCGGCGTGTCGGCCGCGATTGCCGCCTACCACTTTTTCTCGCCGCCGCCGCCCGACGTGCTCATCCCGGTCGCCCAGCGCCAGACCGCGGCGTTGGAGTACCCGGCGCTCTCCGGGGGCACGTTTTCCCTCGCGGCGCATTCCGGGCATGTGCTGCTGATCAACTATTTCGCCACCTGGTGCCCGCCCTGCGTCGCCGAGGTGCCCGACCTGGTGAAGATTGCGGCCGACTACCAGGCGAAGGGACTGGTGGTGGCGGCGGTGTCGCTGGATGCCCCGGATTTGCGTCGCCAGAAGCTGCTGATGGACTTTTCAGACACCAACCATCTGCCCTTTCCGGTGCTGCTTCCGGGAGAGGAATCGCCGCTGTTTCGCACGGATATGTCGATCCCGCAGACGCTTCTGATCGATCGGCAGGGACGCACGGCGTATCACCTGAGCGGGCAGCTTGATCCCATCGATTTGCGCGACAAGCTCGACCGCCTGCTGGCCGAGCCCGGCGCCACAGGGAGCACGGCCCCCGCTACAGCGCCGGGCGCCGCGCCCGGTGCAGCACCATGAACGGCGGCAAAATCACCACCTACACCGGCCGCCACATGGACCCGCTGGCGGCTGTTCCTGACGACATCGACGTGCGCGACATCGCCCACGCCCTGGCTCTCACCTGCCGCTTCAAGGGACATTGTCGCGCGTTTTATTCGGTGGCGGAGCATTCGGTGCGCGTCAGTTTCCACCTGGAGGATCCGGCGCAGCCGCATCTGGCGCTCTGGGGGCTGATGCACGATGCCGCGGAAGCCTACCTGGCGGACCTGGGCGGGCCGATCAAGCACCGCTTTTTTGTGCAGGTGGAGAGCGATTCGCCGGAGGCGGGGTTGGTGACCTTTGGCGAGGCCGAGGACCGGCTGCTGGAAGTGATCGCGGCGTCGCTGGGCTTTCCGCCGGTGGACTATGCGGCGGTGCGCGATGGCGACCTGACGCTGCTGGCGACCGAAGCGCGGGACCTGCTGCGAACCGATCCGCGGACCTGGGGGATCGAGCAGCCGCCGCTGCCGGAGCAGATCGTTCCCTGGACCTGGCTGCAGGCGGAAGAAGCGTTTCTCGCCCGCTTTTCAGCGCTGTGCCCCTGAGGTTACAGCCCGATTTCCGCCGCCCCGCCGAGGGCCTCGACCACCACCCGCCCGGCGCGGGACGCCACGAACCGCTCGCCCGCCGCCAGCACGTAATCCCCGCCATCGCCGGCCTGCGTCACCCACACCCGCCCCTGCAGCACCCGCACGCTGCCTCCCGCCCGCAGGTGCCACCCGCAGACATGGCCGCGCGGCAGGGCGTAGTCCACCTCGCCGGTCCGGCCGGGCTTCTCACGCATCAGGACGTTGGGCAGCAGCATCATCATGACTGTATTGTTGCTTTGAAACTGTTATGCTGCCATCATCACAATCCGCGAATTGTAACCAGTACAGTTGGCGACGGATGGAAACTGTACTTCCTTCCGCGGGGTGAAACTGTGCATGGAGGGTGCCCCGATGCCCGCTAAGACCGCCCGCCGGACCCCCGGAACGCCTGCCAAGGCCGAGGCCGCCTCGCTGTATGAATCCACCGCCGCCCACCTGGCGCGCCTCATCGACGGCGGCACGTTCCGGGCGCACGAGCGCATCCCCTCGGTGCGCAACTTCGCGGCCCAGCTTCATGTGTCGATCACCACGGTGCTGGCGGCATACCGGCTGCTGGAGAACCGCGGCTACATCGAGCCGCGGCCGCAGTCGGGCTATTTCGTGCGCCCGCCGGCCGCCCGCAAGGCGCCCGCCGCGCTGCCCACGATGCCCGCGCCGGCGGCCACCCCGTCGACGGTCTCGATCCGCGACCTGGTGCTGCGCGTGCTCAACGACGCCCTGAACCCGGCGCTGGTGCAACTGGGGGCGGCCATTCCCAATCCGCGTTCGCTGCCGACCGCGAAACTCAACCGCACCCTTGCCCGGGCGGCGCGGCTGTCGCCGGATCGCTCCGCCGCCTATGCGATCCCGCCGGGGCTGCCGGAGCTGCGCGTGCAGATCGCCCGCCGGGCGCTCAACACCGGCTGCTCGCTGACGCCCGACGAACTGCTGATCACCAACGGCGCCCAGGAGGCGATCACCTTGTGCCTGCAGACGCTCTGCAAGCCGGGGGACACCGTCGCCCTGGAATCGCCCTGTTACTACGGCTTCCTGCAGGCGATCGAGGCGCTCAACCTCAAGGCGCTGGAGATTCCCGCGCACCCGCGCGACGGCATGTCGCTGGAGGCCCTGGAACTCGCCCTCGACCAGCATCCCATCGCCGCGGTGCTGTCGATCCCCACCTTCAACAACCCCCTGGGCTCCTGCATGCCGCCGGCGAAGAAAAAGGCGCTGGTCCAGCTCCTGGCCGGGCGCGAGATTCCGCTGATCGAGGACGACATTTACGGCGATCTGTTTCACGCCGGCGAGCGTCCACCGACCTGCAAATCGTTCGACAAAAACGGCCTGGTGCTGCTGTGCGATTCGTTTTCCAAGACGCTTTCGCCGGGGCTGCGCGTCGGTTACGTCGCGCCCGGGCGTTACATGCGCGACATGCTGTACCACAAGGTGGTCAACTCGATCGCCACGCCGACGCTGCCGCAGATGGCGGTCGCGGATTTTCTGGCCACCGGCGGTTACGACCGCCACTTGCGCACGCTGCGCAAGACGCTCGCCCGCCAGACGCGCTCCCTCGCCGACGCCGTCCTGCGCTATTTTCCGCCGCCCACGAAAACCACCCGTCCCCATGGCGGGCACGTGCTGTGGGTGCAGCTCCCCGAATCGGTCGATACCCTGAAGCTGTACAGCCGCGCGATCGACAAAGGCATCACGCTGGCCCCCGGTCCGCTGTTCTCGGCGAAGTCGCACTACCGCAACTTCATCCGGCTCAACGCCGCGTTCTATGGCCCGCAAACCGATCCCCACCTACTCACCCTCGCGCACCTCGTGACCAGCCTCGCCACATAAAGCAAGCGAGGGCGTCCCTGCCTGGAACGCCCTCGCATCATTTCGCCATGGGCGAGTTCTCGTGCGAACTTCGAGCTCAGAGCTTCATGCTTAGAGCTTAGAGCTGCGCCCACCGTCGTTCATCACTCCTTCTCCACCGCCTCAATCACCATCTGGCGGCCTTCGCGGGCCACGCCCTTGAAGGTGTCGATCTCGTCCACCGTGTTCGAGGTGTACATCTTGGCGTTCTGGAAGGACCGCTCCAGCTTCGTGCCCTTGGGCACATACACGCGCATCGGCAGGCCCGGGCTGTTCGCCCCCTCCGGGCCGCTCACCATGTACGCCGAATACTCTTCCTTTTTGATGTCCGGCAGGTTCCAGGTGTTGTCGTCGCGGCCGATGGCGCCTTTGAACATCACCCGCTTGCCCTGGAGCTTTTCCCATTCGCCGCTGTTGCGGGCCACGTCCCAGGTCACCTCCTGGTAGTCCTTGCCCGCGGATTCCGCGGCCTTGGCGACGCCGGTGAACTTCACGTCGAGTTTCACGGGACGCGCCCCGGCCTTCACCTGCGGATTCTTGGGGAACAGCTCCAGCGCCTTGGCCCGGTCATAGGCCGGCGCCCGGCCGTTGCCGGCGCTGCCGCCGGTGGCGATCATCGGCTGGCCGATCATCTCGCGGAACTGGTTCCAGTCGTCCTTCTCCACCTTCCCGGGCACGTACGCGGTGCGCTTCAGATAGACGTCAAACCACTTCTGATCCAGCGGCAGCCCCGGCGTGGCGATCGCATTGCCCTCGCACTTTTTCCATCCAAGCTGCTTCAACTGGTCCCAGTTCTTGTTGTCCACGAACAACTGGTCGGTCGTGCGGTACACCTCCGCAAACAGGTTGTGCGCGAAGACGTTGTTGGTCAGCTCAATGTCCTTCGGATCGGCGTTGAGCCGGATCGCGTGCTGGTCGGCAAACTCAAAGATGTTGTTGTCGATCACCTCGGCCACGCCGCCCTCGACGATCAGCAGGTCGGCCATGATTCCGTGGCCCTGGCCGAAGCGAATCTCCCAGGCGAAGGCAAAGGTGTTGTTGCGGATCAGCCCGGGCACCTCGGGGGTGAAGCCCTTCTCGATCCGCACGCCCGCGCCGTAATGGTTCAGCACGATGTTGTTCTCGAAGGTCTGCGTGCCTGTCAGCCGCGCCGCCGGACCCGCACCGTTCATGAACAGGCAATTCCGCACCACGCATCCCGGCCGGGCCAGCCACAGGTGCTCGGTCTTGTCGGACTCCCCGACGTTCAGATCGCCTTCCGAGTCGTAGATGTTGTTCAATTTCTTGTCGAAGACGAAGCCGTCGAGGACGAATCCCGTGTGGTCGCCATCGCCCTGCAGGGTGTACCCGCCGCGCGTGCCTTTGAAATCGGCGGGGGTGTAGAGCAGCGTGGGGTTCTTCCAGGGGTCGCGCTGCGTGAAGTCCTCGTTGTAGCCGCCGAGCATGGTGATGTCGGTGGTGTCCACCTTCCACTGCCCCGCCCGGAGCTTGCCGACATATTCCCCGCCGGCGACGTGGATGGTGTCGCCTTTTTCCACCTTTTCCAATGCTTGGTAGGGATCGCGGAAGGGCTTGTCCTTGGTGCCATCGCCGCCCGAGGCCCCCGCCTTCACGAACCAGTCGCGCCCGACCGCCCGCTGCCGGGCCACGCCGCCGGCCGCCAGCGGCGCGATCGAGTCGATCACGAAGCCGGCCTTGGGGATGTTCTTGACCACGTAGGCGGTGCCCTTCACCGAAAACAGCTTGGCCGGTTTTCCGTTGCCGCTGTATTCCATCGACGCTTCATCAATCACCCGCTGCGGCGCCGTGCCCTTCTTGAAATACCCGGTCACGTAGGCCTCGCCCTTGTCGTCATACAGGCGGGTTCCGCCGTATTCGCTTTCCTTGTACTGCGAGGGCATGCCGCCGACGTTCGAGACCCCCGCCACCGCCACCACCATCTCCAGCGGCTGCCCGTCGACGCTGTCGGGATTGCTCGACCAGCTCCCCACCTCCACCTTCTTGTAATCCTTCGCCGGTCCCGCCGCGACCGCGCCGCTGAAGTGCACGTCCAGCTTCACCATCCGCGCCCCGGCCTTGATGGCCGACTCCTTGGGCGTCATGAGCGTCATCGTTTTCGCCAGCGCATACAGCGGCGCGATGCCCGTCGCGTCCTTTCCCGCCTCGCCTTGCAGGTCCATCCCCATCGACTGGCGCAGCTTGTTCCAGTCGTCCATCTTCACCTTGCCCTGCTCCGCGGGCGTGCGCTTCATCGTCCCGGCCATCCAC
>JBEHXY010000153.1:0-8493 GCA_048498455.1 Planctomycetota bacterium
GAGCGGGTTCGCGGGGGCGAAAAGGGGGGCGGGGAGGGGGGAGGTGGGCTTAGATGTTGAAGCGGAGGCCGAAGGAGGTGGTGGGCATGATGCCGCGCCACATGTGGATGAGGCGTTTGTAGGCTTCACCGACGGGGCGGATTTTGCGGTTGAGGTCGTAGAGGCCGAGGGGATTGACGCGGCCGTTGTTCTCGCGGAGGGCGGTGTCCCAGTCGACCTGGTCGACGAGGGAGTACCAGGTGAAGCCGAGGATGGGGACGCCGTCGGCCTTGAGGCGGAGCATGTTGGCCCATTCTTTTTTGAGCCATCCGGGGGCGCGTTCGGCGTCGGCGAGGTTGGTTTCGGTGTGCATGACGGGGAGCTGGTAGCGGTCGAAATACTGCTTGGTGATTAGGTAGTAGCCGAAGATTTCGCCGGCGGGCTCGGTGCTGTTGTCGGGCTTGAGGAGGTGTTCGTTGGTGATGTAGTAGTCGTTGCCCATGATGCAGTTTTTCTTGACGTGGTTGTTGCGGAACCAGTGGTAGTCCTCGCGGGTCATGCCGTTGTCCATGAGGAATTCGTACATGGTGACGTCGAGGTCTGTGCCGTAGGTGAGATCGAGGGAGAGGAAGCGTTCCTCATTGAGTTGAGCGGCGCGCTTGAGGCTGGAGGGTTCCTCGGCGTGGAAGTATTCGGAGGATTCGGACTGGATGAAGATGGCGTTGGGGGTGATCTCGAGGATGGCGTGCATAGCGAGCATGTTGGCCTTGCAGAGGTGGTGGATGGCGGTGACGAAGGCCTTGTCGGAGGCGAGGCATTCGTTCCACCAGCCGTAATGGGCGCTGAACTTGGCGGCGACGTAGATTTCGTTGATGGGGGTGTAGAGGCGGAGGTTTCGGAAGCGTTCAGCGAAGGCGCGGGCGTACTGGGCGAAGAGTTTGGTGAAGTCTGGATTCTGGGCGGACCCGATCCAGTCGGGGACGCCGAAGTGGCAGAGATCGACGATGGGTTCGATCTTGAGGTGGCGGAGCTCGGCGAAGGTTTCGTCGGTGAAGGACCAGTCGTATTTTCCGGGGCCGAGGTGGGTGCGGTAGTAGGGGGGTCCGTAGCGGAGGTATTCGATGCCGAGGTCTTTGACGAGCTGGAAATCGATGCGCCAGTTTTTGTAGTGGCCGCATTTTTCCATTTCATCGACGCGGTGGCGGGAGCCGTCGGGGAGGGTGATGGTGGGGTAGGAGTTTTCGATGCCGGTGGCAAACATGAAGGAGCTTAAGGGGCGGGTCATGGTACTCGTTTCCGCAAGTGGCGCGAGGGTTAGAGGATATCGAGGCGTCCGCCGTCGACGACCAGGACGGTGCCGGTGATGAAGCGGGCCTCTTCGGAGGCGAGGAAGGCGATGGCGGCGGCGAGATCTTCGGGCTCACCGACGGCGCCGGTGATTTTTTCGACGCCGGATTTGACGTTGGGGTTGTTCCAGAGCATGGGGGTGTTGACGGCGCCGGGGGCGACGCAGTTGGCGCGGATTTTTCGGGATTCGAGTTCGAGGGCGAGCACGCGGGTGAAGGCTTCCATGCCGCCCTTGCTGGCGGCGTAGGGGGAGACGTCCTGCTCGGTCTGGTGGGCGTGGACGGAGGAGACGTTGACGATGGCGGCGTGCTGGGGCATCAGGGGAATCGCGTATTTGCAGAAGAGGAACGGGGCGCGGAGATTGACGGCCATGAGTTTGTCCCAGGTGTCGATGGTGGTGTTGACGACATCGGTGAAGGTCATCATGGCGGCATTGTTGACGAGGACGTCAATTTTACCCCAGGCCTGCTGGGCCTGATCGACGGCGGCCTTGATGGCGTCGGGATCGGCGACGTCGGCGAGGGCGACCCTGGCCTGGCCGCCGGTCAACTGGATGCGCTGGCAGGTTTCGGTGGCGCCCTCCTGGTTGCGATCGATGACGAGGATTTTTCCGCCTTCGGAGGCGAGGCGCTGGCAGGTGGCGCGGCCGATGCCGGAGCCACCGCCGGTGACGAGGCAGACTTTGTCGGTGAAGCGCATGGTTCCTCCACAGGATTCGTTTGGAAATGTGGAGCGAACGTTATGCCAGCGGCGGCAGACTAGAGCCGCCGACGGCCGAGGGGGGAGGGGTTGCGCTGGGGGGCGACGGGCTTTTGCGGGGGCTGGGGAGGTTTGGGCGCTTCGGGTTTTGGGGCGTTGGGATTGAGGAGGTTGCGGAGGATGTTGACCAGGGTGTCGCCTTCGAGATAGGCGGCGGGGAGGCGGAGGTGGACGGTTTTCTCATCGATGACGCGGACGCTGCCGGCGCCGCCGACGCCTTTGCCGAGGAGCGGTCCGAGCTTGCTGAGATCTTCGATGGTGAAGACGACGTCGGGGGCCTTGGTGATGATGCTGACGATGGACCACATGCGGGCGAAGATTTTGATTTCGGCGAGACCGAAGAGCATGAGGACGGGCTTGGGCATGGGGCCGAAGGCGTCGGTGACATCCTTGGCGAGGGCTTCGAGCATTTCGAGGGAGGTGGCGCGGGAGAGGCGGCGGTAGAGGTCCATGCGCTGGCGTTCGGAGTCGACGTAGGTTTTCGGGAAAACGCCGGAGACCCCGATATCGACGTTGACTTCCTTTGGCTTCTCGACGACTTCGTTCTTGATGCGTTTGACGGATTCCTCGAGAAGCTGGCAGTACATTTCATAACCGACGGCGGAGATGTGGCCGGACTGTTCGGCGCCGAGAATGTTGCCGGCGCCGCGGATTTCGAGATCGCGCAGGGCGATTTTGAAGCCGGCGCCGAGGGAGGAGTATTCCTCCATGGCCTTGAGGCGCTTGGCGGAGGTTTCGCTGAGGGTCTTGTTGGGGGAAAGCATGAGATAGCAGTAGGCGCGATGTTTATAACGGCCGACGCGTCCGCGGAGCTGGTGGAGGTCGCTTAAGCCAAAGTTTTCGGCCTCGTTGATGAACATGGTGTTGGCGTTGGAGATGTCGATGCCGGACTCGATGATGGTGGTGGAGACGAGAATGTCGGCTTCGTGGCGCATGAACTTGTGCATGACGGCCTCGAGCTCGTGCTCGTTCATCTGGCCGTGGCCGATGACGATCCGGGCGTCAGGCACCATCTGGCGGATTTCGTCGGCGACGGACTCGATGTTGTAGACCTTGTTGTGCACGAAGAAGACCTGGCCGTTGCGGGCGAGCTCGCGCTGCAGGGCCTGCCTGATGCGTCCCTTGTCGTGGGGGATGACCTCGGTGACGACGCTGCGGCGGTCGGAGGGCGGGGTGGCGAGGTTGGAGATGTCGCGGATGCCCAGCAGGGACATGTGGAGCGTGCGCGGGATGGGGGTGGCGGTCATGGTGAGGATGTCGACGGTGAGGCGGAGCTTCTTGAGGCGCTCCTTGTGTTCGACGCCGAAGCGCTGCTCCTCGTCGATGATGACCATGCCGAGGTCTGCGAAGACGACGTCCCTGGAGAGCAGGCGGTGGGTGCCAATGAGCACGTCGACCTGGCCCATGCGGGTGCGTTCGAGGATTTTTTTGATCTGGGCGGGGGATTTGAAGCGGCTGACGGATTCGATGATGAAGGGGTAGCCGGCGAGGCGTTCGCGCATGGTTTCTTCGTGCTGTTCGGCGAGGACGGTGGTGGGCACGAGGACGGCGACCTGCTTGCCGAACTCGGCGACCTTGAAGGCGGCGCGCATGGCGACTTCGGTTTTGCCGTAGCCGACATCGCCGCAGAGGAGGCGGTCCATCGGCCGGGGCTTGGCCATGTCGACCTTGATCTCCTCGACGCTGCGGACCTGGTCTTCGGTGGGGGGGTAGGGGAAGGCGTTTTCGAATTCCTTCTGCCAGACGGTGTCGGCGGGGTAGGCGATGCCGGGGGTGTGCTCGCGGGTGGCCTGCACTTCGAGGAGTTCGGCGGCCATGGCTTCGACGGCCTCGGCGACTTCCTCCTTCTGCTTGCTCCAGCGGGTGCCGCCGAGGACGGAGAGGGGCGGGCGGCCGTGGGCGCCGCCGACGTACTTTTGGACGAGGTGGATCTGGGTGACGGGGACGTGGAGGGTGGCCTCGCCTGCAAACTTGAGTGTCAAGAATTCGGATTGGCGTCCATCGCGGGTGATGGAGTTCATCCCTTCGAACTTGGCAATGCCGTGGTGGACGTGGACGACGTAATCGCCGGTCTGGAGGTCGAGGAAGGAATCGATGGGGCGGGCGCCCTGCACGCCGCGGAGCTTGCGCCGCTGGTTGTAGCGGTGGAAGATTTCGTGATGGCCGATGAGGATCAGAGGGGGGGAGTGCTGAGTGCCGGGTGCTGAGTGCTGAGTATCCTGGTCGCGCGTCGCCCCCCAATCCGCTTCGTTCCATTCGAAGCCGAGGCCGAGAAAGCCGGTGGGCATTTCGATCTTGGCGCGGGTGCCGGGGTGTTTGACGTCGAGGAGGTCGGAGAGGCGGGTGCATTCGCTTTTGCCATCACAGACGACGACCACGCGGGCGCGGTCGGCGAGTTCAGAGAGCTCGCGGATCGCCTCCTCGGCCTTGGTGTCGAAGCGCTGCACGCTTTTGCAGGGCAGGCGCAGGGTCTGTTCGTCTTCGGCGCCGAACTGGTGAATTTCGGCCCATGCAAAGGTCTGCACGTTCTTGAGCACCGCGCTGGGCGGATAGATCCCGCGGGCATCCTCCAGGCGGTCGATGTAGCTCTTGGCCTGCTCCTGGATTTCGGAAGGTTCGATGAGCCAGAGGATGGTGTCGGCGGGCAGGTAGCTCAGCAGGCTGGTGGTCTGGTCGACGGGCCAGTTGGAGCGATCGCCGAGGGCGACCAGGCGGGATTCCTTGACCTGCTGGGTGGGGCCGAGGGTTTCGAGGTCGAAGTGGTGGACGGACTCGATCTGGTCGCCGAAGAAATCGACGCGGAGGGGTTCGCCGACGCCGGGGGGCCAGACATCGACGATTTCGCCGCGAACGGCAAAGTCGCCGGCATCTTCGACGGCATCGAGGCGCGTGTAGCCATGGTCGGCCAGCCAGCGGACGAGCGCGTCGCGGTTCAGGGTGTCGCCCACGCGCACCGTTTTGACGAGGTCGGCCAGCAGGGACTTTCCGGGCGAGGGCTGCATGACGGCCTGGATGGGGGCGACGACAAAATCGGGACGGGCGCGCTGGGCATTGCCGGAAATCAGATCGGTAAGGAGTTCCAGCCGCTGGGCGGCGAGCTCATGCGAGATGTTGGATTCGCCGGGCAGGACTTCGAAGGCGGGATAGAGGCGGACATCCGCAACTGCGGCGTGGCTGCCGCCGCCGCGACGAAAGAAGGAGAGCTGGTCGACGGCGTCGTCGGCTTCATCGAGGTGGGCGGTAAGGATGAGCATGGGCCGCCGCATCTGTTTTTGGACGATAGCGGCGAGGGCCAAGGCACAGGAGCCCCATTGTCCGGTCGCCGCGACATGGCGGCTGTCGGTGAGGCGGCGGAGGATTTCGGCAAGGACCTGGGATTGCGCGATGGGGGCGAGGAAGCTCTGCAGCTCCCCAGCGGGTTGTGCCTCATTTCCAGCCATGCGCATAGGTCTCCGGCCCAACGCTCCGAGCGCGGGTTCTGTGAGTCTTCATGCTATGCGGGGATTCCGGCCCCGTCCACCGGCGCTGCGGGGGAGGTGAAGGGCGACGAAGTGCAAAAACGCCGGCGGCGGCGATATGGGCTGAAAGCCTCACACGGCCGCCGCGGGCGATACCCTGGAATGGAAGAAGAGGGGCTGTTGCCTCCCCCAAGGATCCGAGGGTCGCTGGGCAATTACGGCAGACGCCGACGGCCAGCGACGCCCATAAGCAGCGAGATCAGGAACAGGGCGAGGAAGATGAAGAAGAGGATCTTGGCGATGCCTGCGGCGGCCGAGGCGATGCCGAGGAAGCCGAAGATGGCCGCGACGACGGCGATGACGAAAAAGACCAAAGCATAGTAAAGCATGGCGTATCTCCAATTGGGGTACATCTCTGAGGCGAATCGCCCCACCGAAGGGGCGTGTGAGTTTTCGCCATCGAAGGGACTAGAAGTAAACGGCGTGCCAAAAGCATTTGGGGAGGGCGATTTCCCGCGACTCACACAAAGTGACGCACCTGGGAGGGCTGCGAGGGAGCCATCGCACTTTGTCGTAAGCCGCTAGACAGATTGTCCCGGTTCAGCGGGGCGGGGGTGGGGGAGGAAGGCAGCGCCGCTCGTTCATTCGCGGATTCGGCGGATATTTTTGTGCGTTTGCGTCTGGGCGCCGCTGGCGGACGCTGCTGGCACAACCGTTGCAATGGTGAGAGGCGTTGAGGTTGACAACACAATACAACCCCCAACATCGCCCTGGCCGGGGCCGGTTGGACGTTGCCGTGCCAGTCGGGGCACCAAAAGCTCACCTTTTCTTCCCGCCTATCCCGTTTAAACGTCCGTCCTCCAGTTTCTCCCTCATATACGTAGCTCGGTTCGCAACGAACCGAGCTACCCGCCTTTTTGCACCGCGCGGGGTGGCCCGGGGCGGGGTTGAACAGCACCCGGTTTGAACACCGCGCGTGCTTCCCTGACAATCGCCGGCGATGGCACTTCCCCCTTTCGCCCCTCCACGGATTCCTGCGACCCGGATCGTCGTGCTCATGCCCACGTGGCTGGGCGACGCGGTGATGGCGACGCCCTTTCTGCGGGCGATCGCCGGTCTGTATCCGCAGGCGCACCTTGCGGCCGTGGCGCGGCCGCTGGCGGCGCCGGTGCTCTCGGGACTTTCGTATGTGCAGGAGGTGCATGTCACCGACAAGCGGAACGCGGCGGCGACCGCGCGGTGGCTGCGCGCCGGGCGTTTTGACCTGGGGGTTTCGTTGCCCAATGCGTTCCGGGCGGCGTGGATGCTTTTTCGTGCGCGGGTGCCGGTGCGGCTGGGGTATGCGCGGGACTGGAGGACGCCGCTGCTGACGCACACGCTGGAACCGGTGAGGCGGACGCCGGAGCAGCGCGCGGCCGACGAGAAGAAGGCCGCCGCGATCCGCCAGATCTCGCGCGAGCTGGGCCGCGAGGAGCGTCCCCGCGTGGGTTCGGCCTACCAGCCGCTGCCGGCGATTGATTACTACCTGGCGCTGGCGGCATACCTGGGGGCCCAGGACCCATCGAAGCAGATGGAACTGGCCATCACGCCCGAAGAGCGCGCCGCCGCTGAGGATGTGCTGGCGACACTCCCACGGGTGGACAATCGAAAAGCGGCCATTGAAAATCTCATCACGCTGGTGCCCGGGGCGAATTTCGGATCCTCGAAGTGTTATCCGCCGGAGCATTTCGCAACGGTGGCGGCGGCGCTGGTGGAGGGGCGCGGGGCGACGATCCTGCTGGCGGGAAGTCCCGCGGAAGGGGCGATCATCGAGGCGATCCGGCAACAGGCGCCGGAAGCGGTGCGTGCGGCGCTGGTGTCGCTGCCGGCGATGAATTCCGGCAAGGGGGTGCCGCTGGGGGTGCTGAAGGAACTGGTGCGGCGGAGTTCGCTGGTGATCGCCAACGACACGGGCCCGCGGCACTTTGCGGCGGCGTTGGGCGTGCCGACGGTCACGCTTTTCGGGCCTACGGATCCGCGCTGGGCGGAGACGTACCACCCGCGGGAGCGCATCGCACGCATCGACGTTCCCTGCGGCCCCTGCCAGCTCAAGACTTGTCCGATCGACCATCGCTGCCTGCGGGGGCTGCTGCCGGACCTCGTTCTCGCCGCAGCGGAAGAGGTGTTGCGGGTCCCATAAACGGCGTTTCCGTCTTGGAAACGGCCGTTGAACAGCCCTGCCTCATTTTCTATGATCCAGTTGCCGAGAATGTGACCGGTGCACCATGAGCCTTGATCCCAAAGCCGATCCGACACCGCAGCCGACCAAGACCGTTTCCAAGAAGAAGCGTGTCTTGCCGCGCCCGGGCAAACATGAATCGCTGGAACAGTCGTTGAAGCGCATCAACGAACAATACGGCGAAGCGTTGCGTCGTCTGGCCCAGTAAGTCCTTACTTTTCTTGATTCTCCGCGAAGGCTCGGCCAACATGCCGGGCCTTCGCTCGTTTTGCCCCGGAGCTCCCATGGATTTCCTGCAGTTCGTTGAATGGGATGAACTTCTTACGCTTCACGAGCAGCAACTCGCGCTCTACGGCGGCGCGCAGGGGTTTGTCGATGAGAACAGCGTGCGGAGCGTCATGTCCCGGCCGCAGTTCACTTCGCAATATGTTCCTGAAGCCGATCTGGCGGACCTCGCCGCCGACTACCTGTTCGGTTTTCCGACCACCCAGGGTTTCTCCGATGGCAACAAGCGCACGGCGGTGGTCGCGGCGGAACGATTCCTGGGTAAGAATGGCTGGCGGACGTTCATGTCCGCGCGGCTGATGTACCTGGTTGCTATTGCGTGGCGCGGGGCGAACTCGATCGTGACGGCCTTGCCGAAATCCTGCGCGAGCACATGGAAGCATATGATCTCCCCACGAGCGATGCTTCCCATTCATAGTTCATAATGGTGATCATGAAACTGGCCCT
>JBEHXY010000154.1:0-8476 GCA_048498455.1 Planctomycetota bacterium
GATGGAGAGGGCGCCGTCGATTTCGCGGTCGAAGTTGGCGCCCCAGTCGACGAGTTCCTGGATGCGTGCGGGGGCATCGCGGACGACGGTTTCGATGGCAGCGCGGTTGCCGAGGCCGCAGGCGACGCGGAGGGTGTCGTCGATGTGGGATTCGAAGGAGTCTTCGGGTCCGGTGACGGAGGCGATGCCGCCCTGGGCGTAGAAGGTGTTGGATTCGCGGAGGTCGGCCTTGGTGACGAGGAGGACGTCGCCGTAGGTGGCGGCTTCGAGGGCGGCACGGAGTCCGGCGACGCCGCCGCCGATGACGAGGGCGTCGGTGAGCACGTGGGGGAGGCGGTGGGCTTTGAAGGGGACGAGGTAGCGTCGGAACATTTGATTCCAGGGGTAAGGGGAAGGGGGTAGAAGTTGGAAGTTGGAAGGGTTACGGGGTTTTTACGGCTTCGGGCGAGTTGGGGTATTTGTCGGTGATTTCTTTGTAGAGGCGTTTGGCTTCGTCGGGATGGTTGAGGGATTTCTGGAGGTCGGCGGCGGCGAAGAGGGCGGCGGGGGCGGCGGGGCTGGCGGGATAGAAGATGGGGACGCGGAGGTAACTGGCGGCGGCCAGTTCGGGTTGTTTGGCGGCGGCGTAGGCGCGGGCCTTGATGAGGAAGAGTTGGACGGCGCCTTCGCCCGTGGCGCGGGGGAGGAGGCGGTCGGCCTGGGAGAGGGCGGCGGGGTAGTTGGCGGATTTGATGGCGTCTTCGATGGGGGCGAGGTCGGCGGCGGTGATCTCGGTGGATTCGCCGGGGGCGGCGGGCTCGGGCGGGGCGGTGGGATCGGGCGCGGCGCCGTTGACGATGCGGGCGATGCGGGCGGCCGATTTGGTGTCACCGGCCCTGGTGTAAAGGTCGACCTGCAGGAGTTGGAGGTTCTTTTTGGCGTCGGGGCTGGAGAAGCCGGGGAGCTTGGTGGTGATGAGGTCGGCGGATTCCTTGAGCATGGTGGAGCCGGCGGCGGGCAGGTGGGTGGGACGCAGGGCCCAGAAGGCATCGGTGGGGGATTGCTGGTAGATGGAGAGGAAGAGGGTGAGGGCCTCGGTGTAGCGTCCGTCGGCGTCGGTGGGGCCGATGGCCCGGAGCTGGGCGAGGGGGCGGAGGGCCTTGCCGGCGACTTCCTGCTGGAGAGCGTCCTTGTAGAGGGCGGCGGCTTTTTTAGGATCGGAGTCGCGGAGTTCTTCGGCTTCGTTGAATTTCGGGGCCTTGTCGATGGTGACCTTGGAGACCTTGTTGAGGTCGACCTGGACTTCGCGGCCGTTGAGACTGAAGGCGAGCTTTTCGCCGCGGATGCCCAGGATGGTGGCGAAGCGGTAGGGGAAGCCGTCGGCGACGATGTCGTCGGCGCGGAGGGGAGCGGCCAGAAGGAGGGCGGCGGTGGCGGCGAGGGTGAGGAGTCGTGGGGTGAGGCGCATGGGGGGCGCTCCGGATGAAGGAATCGGGGTTAGCGTACCACGCGTGGGGGGCGGCTCCAAGATGGGGAGGGCGAGGGGGATGGGGACGCATCCTGCGGGGGGCGATTGGCGTAGAGACCTGCGACAGGGACTTGTTTGTGGATTGGAGATGGCATGGCTGGTGCGGCGCGTTGGATTGCGGGCGGAGTGGTGGCGGTGGTGCTTGCGGGGGTTGGCTACGCGCAGGTGGGGTCATCGGGGGGAGGGCGTGTGGGAGCACCGGCGCCGGCGGAAGGGGATGTGTTGTATGAGGATCCGGGGGAGCTGTCGTCGGCCACAGTGACGCAGATTCTGCCCAATGCCAACAAGGAGATCATGACGGTGGATCACCTGCGGCGGGTGCGGGTGAAGGCGGATATTCTGATATTGGAGTGGGGGTCGACGGCGGTGACGTTGTTGCCGCGGCAGTATGTGGGGTCGATGACGATCAACCGGCGGAACGATCCGGCGGCGGGGAGCCAGGGGGGAGAGGGCCAGGGTGGGGGCGTGGGCGAGACGGGCGCAGGGGGCGGCAATGGCGCGGGGGCAGCGTCGACGCAGCCGGCCCGCGGCGGGCGTTAATCTCTACTCCAAGCGCAATTGTTTCGGCAGCAATCGAAGTTTGGATGGAGACGACGACGCCCCCGAGCCCACCCAATCCCACAGACGATAGACCAACCGGCGCGGCCCCCGAAGGCGTTCGGGGGCGGCAGGTTATTCAGCTGCGACCGGCGCACCGGCACGTTTGACGTTGGTGGCCTTGAGGCCCTTCGGTCCCGGCTCGCAATCGAACTCGACCGCTTCGCCCTCTTTCAAGGTGCGGAAGCCGTCGGCGACGATGGCGGTGTGGTGAACGAAGATGTCCTGGCCGTCCTGGCCGCTGATGAACCCGAAACCCTTCTGGTCATTGAACCACTTGACCTTCCCCGTAGCACGACCCACAACAACACTCCCATACCGCACCGCACTTTGGAGAAGAACGACCTTGGATCCGGCGGCGGAAATCCCGGAATCGTCAGGTCACGCTCAAACGCCCCACACTTGTAAACGTTACAGGAAACGGGCGCTACCCGTAGAATCGCCTAGATGTAGATTCGTCAATTTCACACTATGCGCAGCACAAATGAGGTTGTCAACGGGCATTTGGCAAGGCTGACATTGAATTTCCTGCTGGCGGAAACAGGGAAAACTACTTGCTTTATCCGGTATTGGGCGGCGCGAGCATCGTATTGGTGATATAGTAAAGCATCCTTCTTACAAGGTACTGCCTTGTCTACCCAGAACCCCAAACTTACTCCTCTGCTGGTGGTCTTCGGACCTCCGAGCGAGCGCTGGCCGGACCCTTTGCCCGCGATGCTTGGTGAAGGGCGGTTGGCGCTGACGGCGCTGCCGACGATTTACGCGGCGGCGGCGGCGGTGGTGGCATCGTCCGCGCCGGTGGCAGGGATTGTTGTGAATCTGGGGAGTTTGACGCGAGGGATGGTGGAAGCGCTGGGGAGGTTGCACGCGGCAACCGGACTGCCGGTGATTTTGCCGCCGGAGACGATGAGCCTGGGATTTTCGACGGCGTGGGAGGCGGTGTCGTGGGAGGGACTGGCGGAGGGAGGGACGGCCGAGGCGGAAGGGGAGAGCGCGCGGGAAAACGTGATGACAGAAGATATTCAGGCCCGCTATGATGAAATCGGAATGCAACCGATTCTCAGCGAGCAGGAGATTCGCGCCTTGCTGGGCGCGCCGGACTGAAATGCGCGTCTGCGAAAGGCGCGGCATCCGGCGCAATGGGTAATGGAGAAGCCGTGACCACCCCCCTACCGATATCCCATGAACCGCGACTGCAGTTGAGCGCCATTGAAGGCGACGTCGCAACGGCGAAAATGCTGCTGGCGGGGGCGGATGCCACGGGCTTGGCGACGGAACTTTCGCGGCAGGTGGGGCCGGTGGAGCAGGCGGCGACGATCCTGGATGCGGTGCTGCTGGCGCGGGAAGCGCGGCTGGCACGGGTGGCGGTGGTGGCGGCGGGCGTGTCGCAGGAAGTGGACCAGCTGGAAGCGGCGACGCGGGCGCTGCGAAAGGTGTATCCGGAGGCGGCGATTTTCCTGCTGTGCGATCCAGGGGACGAAGTGCGTTGCCGCAAGGCGCTGGCGTGGGGGGCGACGGATTATTTGATTCTGCCGCTGGACCGGGCGGGGGTGGAGACGTTGACGGCGGCGGCGCGGGCGGAAGTGCGCGGGCAGGTGCGAGCGGCGCCTGCAGACCTGGTTCGCCAGCCGGTGCAGGTGCAGCATCCGGGCATTGCGGGTGCGGGGCTGCCGCTGGAAGCGCAGACGCAGTTGTTGTTCGATCTTGCCAACGGGCAGGCGGACATTGCGGGGCGGGCGGTGGCGCTGGTGCAGCAGCAGGCGGGGTGGAACGGGACCTTGCGGTTTGTGCCGGCGGATCCAGGGCAGACGCAGATGCTTCCGTCGGAAGGGGGCGGGCAGTTGCGGAGCGCGGTGACGCTGGCGGGGGCGGGGCTGCTGGGGACGCTGGTGCTGGAATCGGAGGGCGAGGCGGGGCATCTGCAGGGGGCGCTGGAGTCGGCGGCGCGGTTTGTGGGATCGGTGCTGGCGGTGGCGCGGCGGTATGAGCAGCTGCGGTCGCTGGCGATCACGGATGAATTGTCGGGGGCGTACAACCGGCGTTACTTCACGAAGTTCGTGACGAACCTGCTGGACCGGGCGCGGGAGAACCGATTCCGGGTGACGCTGCTGCTGTTCGATATTGACGATTTCAAGAAGTACAACGACCGGTTCGGGCATGCGTCGGGCGATGCGATCATCCGGGAGCTGATCAAGCTGTTGCGGGCGTGCACGCGGCCGCACGACCTGGTGGCGCGGATAGGCGGGGACGAGTTTGCGGTGGTGTTCTGGGACAACGAAGCGCCGCGGCAGCCGAACTCGGAGCATCCACGGGACGCGGTGGCGGCGACGGAGCGGTTCCGCAAGGCGATTCAGAATCACCAGTGGCCGGCGACGTGCAACATCCAGGGGGACGTGTCGATTTCGGGGGGGCTGGCGAGTTTTCCGTGGGATGCGGACACGCTGCAGGAACTGATGGCGCGGGCGGACGAGGCGCTGCTGCGGGCCAAGGCGGCGGGGAAAAACGCCATCATGCTGCACGCGGGGAACTGTCCGCCGGAGATGTGAGAGCCGGGGCTTGCGATGCGGAATCAGCGGGCGGGTTGGGTGGCGGCGCGGGCGGCGGTGAGGCGGGATTGCAGGTCGGCTTGCTTGGCTTTGAGGGCGGGGACGTCGGGGTCGTTGTCGATGCCTTCGCGCTTGGAGAGCTCGAAGGCGGTGTCGGCGAGCTGCGTTTCCAGGTTGGCGATGGTGACGCGGAGCTGGACGCGGGCCCAGCGGGATTGGAGCGGGGCGATGGCGGCGCCCGTGTCGCCGGCTTCCAGGGCCTTGCCATAGGCGATGCCGGACTCGCCGGATTCCTGCTGGGCGTTGAGCAGTTCGACCTGCAGGTGGATGCCTTTGACCCAGAACTCGCGGGGGTCGTCGGGGGCGAGGTGCTGGAGCTCGTCGTTCCAGCGGTCGAGCGGCTGTTTGATTTCGGCGAGCAGCGCGGCGGAGCGGGCGGCGACTTCGCGGCCGCGCAGCTTGCGGAGGTCCTCGGGCGAGGCGCTGGCGTGTTCATGCTGATCGGCGGCGGCCTGCTCGGCGATGGCGAGCTGCGCGGCGCGCTCCTTCATCAGCAGGCCATGCTCCTTCCAGAGCTTCGCCTCCTGCTTGAGTTCGTCGAGGTTCTCGCTCCTGGGATCGAACGTTGCGTGGTCGGCGGCCCAGGAAGCCCAGGCGGAATCGAGCGCGGCGTAGCCTTTCTCGACCTGGGCGGCCTTGGCGGCGAGCTTGCCGAAGACGGGAGAATCAGTGGCGGACTCGCGTGGGAGTTTCTTGAGCTGCACGACCAGGTCCCAGAGTTCCTTCTTGTCGGTGTCGATCTGGCGGGCGGTGGGAAGCTGTGCGGTGATGTAATCGCGGAAGGCGGCATCGTGCCAGACGAGAGCGACAGCCTGCAGAAACTGTTCCTCGGTGACCTTGCGGATGCGGAGCGTGACCGGCACGGCGCCGTTGGAATCGAAGACTTCCTGCGGCAGGACCATGGTGTTGCGGTAGAGGTCCATCATGGGAAAGACCCAGTCGTCGTAGGCGAGCGGGCTGTCGGCGAAGGACTGGGAAACGTGCTGGATGGCCTGGAGCTTGACGGCGACCTGCGGATCGTCGCGGAGGATTTTTCCGGCGTCGGTGAGCGGGTCGCCGGTGATGGGGTCCTTGGAGGGAGCGGTGGTGGGGCGGGAATGCTCGGGGTCGCCTTTGAACATCCAGCCGTAGGGGCCGGCGGAGACGTTCCAGCCGTGGAAGGCGAGCAGCTCGTCGAGAGCGAAGGTGTCGACGACGTGGTTTCGTTCGAAGGTGAGGAGCATGAGCATGCGGTCGCCGCGGATGCGCGGGAAATCGCGGACGCTGGCGACCCAGGCGTCGGCATCGTGGAAGCCGGCGTCGCGCAGGG
Source organism: Planctomycetota bacterium (assembly GCA_048498455.1). Taxonomy (GTDB): domain Bacteria; phylum Planctomycetota; class Phycisphaerae; order WQYP01; family WQYP01; genus CALCHA01. The sequence goes on from JBEHXY010000154.1 coordinate 6,020, forward strand.
CGGCGGTGAGCAGGTCCTGGGTGGTGGTGACGGAAAGGATGGTTTCGTGGAGGAAATCGGAGGGGCGGCCGCAGAGGGCGACTTCGATGGCCGAGCGCATCTGCTGGTTCCAGAAGGCGGCGGGAAGGGTGACGGTGGCGGCGTCCTTGTCGACCTGCGGCTTAAGGAGGGTGATTTTTTCCTGTGGGGCGGGGGCGGAACCGGGGGCGGGTGCGGGGGCGGGCGAGAATTGCGCCCGGGCGGGAAGCGCGGCGGCGGCGATCGCCAGGGTGAGTGCCCATCGAGAAATTGCCCGCATCGGTGCTCCCGCACGTAGGTTGCCAAGGACAGTCCATCGATTATAACTGCGCCGGCGCGCGAATGACGGCGCGCGGCAAGCGGGATTCCACGAGGTTTTTTCATGCGGTATGCGGTGATCATGGCGGGCGGGGCGGGGACGCGGTTGTGGCCGATGTCACGGACGGGCAAGCCCAAGCAGTTGCTGCGGTTCCTTCCGGGGGAGGCGGGCGGGACGCCGCGGTCGCTTTTGCAGGTGGCGGCGGGGCGGCTGCGCGGGCTGGTGGATGCGAAGAACGTTTATGTGTGCACGGGGGCGTCTTATGCGCAGCAGGTGCTGGAAGATCTGCCGCTGTTGCCGGCGGAGCAATTGCTGGGCGAGCCGATGGGGCGGGACACGGTCAATGCGGTGGGCTTTTCGGCGGCGGTGCTGGCGAAGCGTGATCCGGAGGCGAGCTTTGCGGTGCTGACGGCGGACCACATCATCGAGCCGGTGGAGATGTTTCAGGCCCTGATGAACAAGGGGTTTGACGCGGTGGAGAAGCATCCGGAGACGCTGGTGACCTTCGGCATCACGCCGACGTATCCGGCGACGGGGTTCGGGTATGTGCAGCGCGGGGCGGAGATGGCGGATTGCCCGGGCGTGTTCCGGGTGGAGTCGTTCAAGGAAAAGCCCAACGAGGAGACAGCGAAGGGGTACATCGCCACGGGGGCGTATGCGTGGAATTCGGGGATGTTCATCTGGAAGGCGCGGACGATTCTGGAGCAGATTCGCCAGCACCTGCCGGCGGCGCATGAGGGGCTGATGAAGATTGCGGAGGCGTGGGGCACGCCGCGGCAGGAGGAGGTGCTGCGGGCGGTGTATCCGACGCTGCCGAAGGTGTCGATCGACATTGCGGTGATGGAAAAAGCGCCGAGCGTGGCGACGATTGCGATGCCGGTGAAGTGGCTGGACGTGGGGAGCTGGCCGGCGTTCGGGGAGACGTTGGACGCGGACGCGGCGGGCAATCGCAGCAATGGTCGCGCGGTGCACATGGGGTCGAAGAACGTGCTGGCGGTGAGCGAGGAGCCGGGGCATCTGGTGGCGACGATCAACTGCGACGGCCTGATCATCATTCACACGCCGCAGGCGACGCTGGTGTGTCCGGCGAAGGACGCGGAGAAGATCAAGGGTCTCGTGGCGGAGGTGGAGAAGTCGCAGGGGAAGGCGTTTGTGTGAGGGACCTATGATGGTGCAGAAGACATTGTCGAGGCTCCGCAGGGAAGAAATGCCATGAACACCGAGCCGATTCCGGATCGTTACGAACAGAACCCGATGCTGGTGGTGCTGGAGAATTACGTGCTGGACACGCTGGGGCTGTTGCCGGCGGAGCAGTCGCAGCAGCTCGCGACGATTCTCAATCGCACGTTTGGGGGCAACGACTGGAAGAAAACGGTGCGCGAGCAGTTCAACATGCCGCCGGACACGGATGAGACACTGAAGCTGCTGTGGAAGCAGAAGCAGGAAGAGGCGGACGCGCTGCAGACGGAACAGACGACCGAGCCGGAGCAATTTGCCCGGGAGGTGGTTGACGAGATGTTCAAGGGGCTGGGGCAGTGAAGGGCTTGTGCTGGCGGAGCGATGCGGCTGATCGGGATTGATTACGGCGGGCGGCGGACGGGGATTGCGATCGGCGAGACCGAGACGCGGCTGGCGCTGCCGTTCGAAATGTTCGAGGGGCTTCCGGATGTGCAGCTGGCGGCGGCGATCGCGCAGCTGGTGAAGGGGGAGGGGATTGATGCGGTGGTGGTGGGGCTGCCGCTGAATGCGGACGGGAGCATGTCGAACCAGAGCAAAATCACGGAGCGGTTTATTCTGGCGTTGCAGCAGGCGATTCCGCCGACGGTGCCGCTGCATCGGGTGAGCGAGCATCTGACGACGCACGATTCGGAGGGGAAGCTGGCGGGGCATTTCACGCGGAATCAGAAGCGGCAGCGGGTGGATGCGCTGGCGGCGGCGCGGATTCTGCAGGACTGGCTGGACCACCAGCCGCGGGAGTGAAGGAGGGCGGTCATTCGCCGCGGTAGACGCATTTGCTGGTGCAGGTTTCGTGCACCGTGATGGATGCGAGCTGGGGGACGGTGGCTTTCAGGCGCTGCCAGATCCAGCGGGCGATGTTTTCGCTGGTGGAGTTTTCCAGC
>JBEHXY010000155.1:0-8421 GCA_048498455.1 Planctomycetota bacterium
GCCGGATCCATTCGACGAGGCGGACGCGGTGATTTCGGAGTGCACCTATGGCGGGCGGGTGCATGCGCCGATGAGCGAGGTGCCGGGGATGCTCGCGGGAGTGGTGAACGAGACGGTGAAGCGCGGCGGCGTGCTGATGGTGCCGGCGTTTGCGCTGGGGCGGACCCAGGCCATGGTGCAGATGCTCCACGAATTGCGGGACAACGGGGCGATTCCGCGGAATCTGCAGGTATACGTGGATTCGCCGCTGGCCAATCGGCTGACGGAAGTGCACCGGAAGTTTTACGAGCTGCTGGATGAACAGACGCGGCGGATGCTCGAGCCGTTTGATTTTGACGGGCTGACGTATGTGGCCAGCCCGCAGGAGAGCCGGGAGCTCAATGGCAAGCGGGAATCATTCGTGGTGATCGCGGGAAGCGGGATGTGCGAGAGCGGGCGGATTCTGCATCACCTGAAGCATCACGTTCACGACCCGCGGAGCATGGTGCTGTTGCCGGGATACCAGGCGGAGAACACGCTGGGCCGGCGCCTGCAGGATCACCAGCGGATGGTGCGCATCCTGGGAGACATGATTCCGGTGCGCTGCGGCGTGGAGACGCTGCATGGACTGTCGGCCCATGCGGATGGCGGAGAGCTGATCGCCTATTCGCGGCCGCTGCGCGGGGCCAAGTTTTACCTGGTGCACGGCGAGGTGCCGCAGGCGGAGGCCCATCGGGCGGCGCTGTTGGCGGCGGGATTTGGGGAGGCGGTGGTGGCGACGCGCGGGGATGTGGTGGCGGTGTGAGGCGCCGCAAAGCGCGACGCAGCCCGTGTGGGCGGCATCGCGGCTTTGCGGAGAATTGCGCGGTTAGAGCGAGATGGAGCCGGCGGAGCAGTTGGCCTGGATGCTGGCAAGGGTGATGCGCACGAGACCGTCGGCGCTGTTGCCATCAAAGCCGATGCCGTCGATGCCCCAGGGATTGCGGAGGGTGAGCCACTCGACACCGTTGCCATCGGTGTAGGCGTTGACGACCGAGTAGGCGTGGCTGCCGATGAGGGATGCGCCGCCGACGATGCTGTTGTTGGTGATGATGGTGACGGCATGGGCGGGCGTGGCGTTGGCGAGCACGGCGTAGAGGTTCTGGGCATTGCCGCTGGTGGAGAAGGTGGAGTTGGCGACGCCGAGGTCGGAGTAGACGCTGCCGGTCCAGCCCCAGTTGAGCGAGGCATAGGTGTTGGCGCCGGTGCGGAAGTAGGCGTAAGCCTTTTCCATGATCGGCGCCCAGATGGCGCCGTTGCCCTCGGGGCTGGCATAGAGCAGGCCGCCCCACGAGGCGGAGGGGAGGTCGGCATCAACGCGGACATACTGCTTCACGCCGTTGCGCACGAACTGGACCGCATAGGTGCCATCGCCGAGATCGACCGCCATCTCCTGCAGCTTGCCGGGAGTTTTGTCGGCGAAGGACTGGATGGAGGAGAGGAAGTAGCAGTCGCCGACCTGTCCCTGGTTGACGTCATTCATCGTCGGGTTGGTGCCCCAGAGGGAGCGGTTCGTGACGCGGACCGTGGCCCCGGAATCGGTGGGGTCGGCAAGGTTGGGCCCGTTGAGGGTGGTCGAGACGTAGCCCATGCCGGCGGGCTGGTAGAAGCCGGAAATCTTGTGGACGCCGCCGTTGCCGGTCTCGCTGTTGGACGCGTTGACGGTGTCGTTGGTGTCGGCCCAGTAGCTGGTGTTGAGACCGTTGCCGGTGAGGACGTCGCCGCCGCCGTTGCCGATGGTGACGATGTAGGACTTGGCCTGTCCCGCCGCGGTGATGAGGTTGTGGCCGTCGCCGCCATAGAGCAGCGAGCGGATCTGGACCGAGCCGTTGACGGTGAGGGTGTCATCACCGCCGAGACCGTAGATGGCGAGCTCGCCAAAGTTTCCCGAGACGCTGGAGATGTGGCCATTGGCGTTGATGGTGAGCGTGCCGCCGGACTGCGTGACGAGGATGGAGTCGTTGCCTTCGGTGCCGGTGATCGTGAGGCGGGCCAGGGTGCCGAAGCTCGTGCCGATGATGGATACCGGGTCGGTGGAGTTGGTGGGGCCGGAAGGCGTGGGGTCGGGGGTGGGATCGGGCGTGGGCGTGGGCGGCGGCGTGGGAGCGGGATTGGGATCGGGCGTCGGCGATGGGGTCGGATGGGTGAAGTTCTGGAAGGTGTGGCGGAAGCGGTTGAAGAAGGACTGGGCCTGGTTGAACTGGAGGTTGGTCCAGGAAGCGCCGTAGTTGGCGCCGGTGCCGCCGGTGGTGTAGGAATCGACGCGGTATTTGCGGCTCAGGGTGCTGACATCCTGGACGGAGCTTGCGCCGGCGAACTGGGGCGCCTGCGGGGTGAGGCCCGAGAGGGTGGAGAGATTGAGTCGGGATTCCAGGGATTCGAGAGAAAGCGATCGCGCCGCGCGAGCCATGAGGGACCTCCTGAGCAGTTGGGGGTACAAAACTGGATCAGGAGAAAGTTCAAATACAAAGCGAGGGCGGGCAAGGAAGTTGGGCAAGATTGTGGGTTATGGGATGTGAGATCGTGGTTATCGGCAGCCGCGCGCCGGTTATCGGCGGAGGACGCGTCCGCCCGCGCAACACCGCTGCCCTTTTAATGACTGGGACGGGCCTTGCGCCGCGGCTTGCGGCGAACCGGGGCAGGGGGAATGTGCGGCAGCTCCTGCACGAGTTCCGCCGGGGAAAGATGCTCCGAATCGCGCAGCGCGGAAAGCTCCGGCATCAGCGAGAAGCCATGCTCCTGAAAGATGGCGTGCGCCATGCGGAGGGTGGCGAAGAAGCGGCGGCGACGGAGCATGGCGAGCAGGGCGCGGTCGTAATTGCCCAGGGACTTGTGGAAGTTCGCGCGACGCTCCGTGGCGCGCTGCGAAAAGGCCACCAGACGGTCGCGATCCGCCGTGTCTTCCATCGAAGGCAGATGCTGATTCACGATGCGGATGGTCTCGCCCAGCAGCGCGTCGTCGACGAAGGGGCGGTGAATCTCAATCAGCGCCTGGAACGCCAGGTGGTGCCGGAGGAAGTTGCGGCGGGCCAGTGCCGGACGGGCACGGAGAATCGGCCGGGTGCGAAAACGGAACAGCGCGGCGGCGACCGCGTTGAGAGCGCCGGGCCACGCATGGGGGAACCGGGCATCGTGCAGGGCCTGGAGAAAATTGGGCAGCGACCGGAGGTAATAGGTGTCGCGCCAGGAGCCCAGGTCGAAGCGAGCGAGGTAACGCTTCCTGTCCGCAGCGATCAAAAAGAACAGCACGATCATGCCGGCGGAGAGCAGCATGAGGATGGGGGCTAACGACGCGTCCATGGGTGTCGGCTCCGCGACTGGGCCGCCGGTCCGGGGGAACCGCGGCGAGGGGACAGGCCAAATGGTAGCAACAGGTCGGCCTTGCGGGAAAGTTTTTTTGCGGACCGGCCCGCGCCGCGTCAATTGGAGGGGTGCGGCGCCGGCGGCTATGATCGGCGGTGATGGCGGACAGCACGACAGAATGGGGAGCCGAGGCACGATTGCGGCGGGAGGCGGGAGAGGACGATGCAGGGGGATCCTACGTGCTGTTGGCGGTGGTGCTGGCGCTGGTGTGCCTGCTGGTGCGGGTGCAGGGGCTGATGGCGCTGCCGATTTTCGGGGATGAAGCGATTTACCTGCGTTGGGCGCAGCTGATCCGCGAAGGACATCCCTGGGTCAGCCTCGCCGATCCCAAGCCGCCGCTCCATTTCTGGCTCATCGCGGGGGTCTTTGGATGGGCGAAGGATCCGCTCTCGGCCGCCCGGGCGATCAGCGTGGTGGCCGGGGTGGTCAGCATCCCCGCGGTCATGGGCGTGTGCGCAGAGCTCGGACACCTGCGGAGAAATGCATGGGCGCCGGAAGGAGCCAGCGGCCGGGCGGCGGGGGCGATGGCCGCCATCCTGATGGTGTTTTGCCCCTACCTGTCGTTCTGTCAGCGCCTTGCCACGGCCGACGCACTGTTCGTGGCCGAGATGCTGCTGGCCATTTGGACGGGGCTCGCCTGGGCCCGCAAGGCCTGGTCCGGCGGCGGATGGCTGCCGGCGCTGGCGCTCGGGGTGGTGATGGGCGCGGCCATGATGACGCGCCAGGGACTCAGCTACACCTTGTGGGGCGTGCCGGCGATGGCCGCGGGGGTGGCGCTGGTGCGCGGACCGCGGGACAAAATTCTCCGCCGCCTCGCCCGCGTCCTTGGCCAGCTGGTGCTCGCCGGAGCGATCGCCGGGGCGCTCTGGGCCCCCTACCTGATGGCGAACCTGGACAACGCCGTGCGCGACGCCCAGGCGGACGCCCCCGCCGGACAGACCGTGACCGCGATGGACATTGTGCGGCAGCGGGCGCTTTACCAGGACAAGTTCAGCGAGGTGAAGGACCGCGGGAGAATCGTGCGCCGCAACCTGTCGCAAACGTTTCTGCCGAGTTGGACAGATGAGCGCGGGCGCACCGATGCGGGCTGGCTCTGGATGTACCTGACCTGGCCGGTGTATGCCGCCGGGGTCGCGGGAATGGTCTGGCTGGCGGTGCGCGGGCAGTGGTGGGTGCTGCTGCTGCTGGCCGGGTGGATGGTGCTGATCCTCGGGCCCGTGGTGGTGCTGGGGAACGTGGTGTATTCACGCTACGAGCTGGCCGGAGCGGTGCCGCTGCTGGTGGCGGCGGGATGGCTGGCTGCCGACGCGTTGTCCCTGGCGTTTCTGATGAAGGGCCGCGCCGGCGCGGCCGCCGCTTGGGCCCTCACCGCCGCGGTCGTGATCGGGCTGCTGGCCCTGCCCCTGCGGGAAATTGGCCGACAGGCATCCGACTGGCGGCACCAGACGCTGGGACACCAGGACCGTTACCAATACCTGACCGGCTGGACCTCCGGCAATGCCACCATGGCCGCCGTGAAGTTCATCCAGCGGCTGTCGGCGGAACTGGCCGCCCGGCCGGTGCAGGGCATGGGCGGCGGGGTGGTGGTGGTGACCGACACGGCGTGGGGGCTGCCCGCGGATGCGGCCTGGGTGTATCTGTCGCCGTTGACTGGCGTGCGGGTCTATTGGACCAGCCGCTCCGGCGAGGCCATTTTGATTCCCGTCGACGCCGAAGCCGCCCACGGACAACGCCAATTCTGGCTGCGGCCGGAGAAGTGGCTCTTCCTGCCGCAGCAGCCCGTGGCGATTCCCGAAAACGCCGTCGTGCTCTACCTCACCAACGATCCCATTCACGCAAGCGATGGCGACCACCGGGCCGCCCCCTTTCTGCAAAAACTCAATCCGAACCTTCAGCTCTTGAAAACGTTCTATGGGATAGAAGGGGCGGTGTCGGACGATCCGGCCAAGCCCGGCGCCGATGACCAGGTGCAGCTGTTTCAGGTGCAGTGAGCGATTGCGGTACACTGCCGGGACCGGGACGTGATGGCGAAAGGAGCGCGGAGATGCGGGCGTGGCGATGGCGGGCGGCGGGAACGGTGACGCTGGGGGCACTGGTGACGCTGTATGGGTGCGGCAACGGTGGCGAGGAATCCGGCGGCAAACCGGTCGCGTTGGTGAATCCGCCGGGCGTGTCGACGGCGCCCGCCAATGATGTGGCCCCCCCCGGAGGCAAAGTGGACTATACCGACCTCGCCCCCGTGATGCCGTTGGGGGGCGAGCAGGTCGCCGCCACCATGCCCGACGGCCAGATCTGGGCCAGGTATCCCAACGGCATGGCGTACCGGGACATCAAAAGCGGGGCCACGGTGCAACCCAGCCCGGGCCAGGTGGTGTATGCGTTCTACACCGCCAAGGTGGCCAAGACGGGGGTGGTTTTTGCACACAGTGAGAAGGACAAGCCCGGCCTCTTCCGCCTGGGATCGACCAAGCTGCCGTCGGGCTTGAACACGGCCCTTTTCAACACGCAACGCGGGGCGCGACGGTTGTGGTGGATCCCCGCGTCCCTGGCCTACGGGGAGAAGGGCCTGCCGCCGCTGGTGGGACCCAACGAAGATGTGATCTACGACATCGAGATTCAGCAGTGGGAAGGCAACGCCGTGGAGATGCCGTCGCTCAAGCCCACCGAGCTGGGGCCGCCGGCCAACCTGGGCCCGCCGGTCCAGCTCGGCCCGCAGACGGCGCCGGCGCCCGCCGGACCGCTGATCGGACCCCTGTTCCCCGCGACGCGGCCCTGACCTGCCCGGACGCCGCAGCGCGAAAGCTCAATGCTTGCTCGAAAGCGTCTTGACCGCGCCCACCTGCGGCCATGCCAGCGCGACCGCGCCGACCACCAGGATGGTGCCTACCCCGCCGGCGATCACCGCCGCCATCGGCCCGTAAATCGCCCCGAAAAAATTGACCGCGATGGCCGCCGTGGTGGCCGATTCGAACTCCCCGAGCTGGTTCGATGTCGAAATGAAAAGCGAGTTCACCGCGTTCACCCGGCCGCGCATCTCGTCGGGGGTGGCGATCTGCACGGTCGAATGACGCACCACCACGGAGATGTTGTCGAGCGCCCCGGTGAACAACAGCGCCACCAGCGAGACCCAGAAGTTCCGCGAAAGGCCAAACACCACCGTCGCCACGCCGAAGCCCACCACCGCCCACAGCAGGTTGCGGCCCGCCTTGGTCATCGGGGGCCGGTGCGCCAGGTACATGGCCATCGAGATCGCGCCGATCGACGGGGCCGCGCGCAGAATGCCAAACCCGATCGGGCCGACGTGCAGGATGTCGTCGGAAAAGATCGGCAGCAGGGCCGTCGCCCCGCCAAGAAGCACCGCAAACATGTCCAGCGTGATCATGCCGAGGATCACCTTGTGGGTGTACACGAACTTTGCGCCCGCGAGCAGCGAGGCGACCGTGAGGGGCTCGCGCGCCTTGGGGGCGTGGTGCAGGCGAATGCCGGAGAAATTCAGGAACTGCACCAGCTGGCAGAAGGCGTTGAACAGGTAAATCGGCGCGTAGGTCCATGGGCCGGTCGGACCGAACCGCGGAACCAGCATGCCGATGAGCCCGCCGGCCACCGCGGGCCCCACCATGTTGGTGGTCTCGAAGAGACTGGCGTTCCAGGTGACCGCGTTGGCGAGATCCTGCTCGCCCACCAGCGAGGGAAGCAGCGATTCCGATGCCGGGCGCATGAACGCGCGCACCACGCCGTTGATGAACAGCAGGATCAGCATCACCGCAATGTGGCCCTGCGTGTAATGTGTGCCCGTCTCGCCCAGCAGGTGCGCCAGCGCCGCCACGCCGCGGTTGATCAGCGCCAGCGGCCCGATGGCCGATTCCCGATCCGCATAATGCGATGAGATGCCCATCACCAGGTTCGTGACCAGCAGCACCGCGGTCATCGTCAGCACGATCCGCTTGCGATTCAGTCGATCGACCAGGTGGCCCGCGGGCAGCGTCAGCAGGATGATCGGCAGGATCTGCACGAAACCCACCATGCCCAGCGCAAAACGCGACTGCGTGCGCTTGTAAAGTTCGTAGGCGACCGCCGCCGAAGCCATCTGCGAACCCATCAGCGAGAACGCGTTGCCGGTGAAATAGCGCCGGTAATCCGGCACCCGCAGGGCCGCATAAGGATCGTGACGCCGCGGCGAAGCTTCGTCCTGCGGCGCTGCGGGCTCGGAGAGTTCGGGCGGCTCAGACTGGTAGATATCGTCGGGCTCAAGGCTGGACATCAGGGCGGCCATTCGCAGAAAAACAGAGACCACCCGGGGGCGATTCGCGGCCGCCGGGGATACCATTGTAGCGATCCCGTACAGTGATGAGAGGTTCTATGGATGGCGAGCTTCTGGGCGTGCAGGTGGGGAAGGTGCGTCGTATGGTCATGCCCGACGGCGTGCGCGTCGATTATCGTCACCCCTTCTGGACCAGCGGCATCATCAAGGAACCCGTGAGCGCGCCGCTGCGCGTGACCGCCGCCGGCGTGGAGGGTGACGCCCAGGCGGACCTCGGCAACCACGGCGGCCCCGACAACGTGGTGCTCGCCTACGATGCCGACCATTACCCGCTCTGGCGGGAAAAGCTGGCCATCGTCGACCTTTCCTACGGCGCCTTTGGCGAGAATTTCACGCTCCGCGGTTTTTCCGACGCCACCGTCTGCATCGGCGATGTGTGGGAAGTCGGCGGCGAGGGCGGACTGCTGCTGCAGGTCAGCCAGCCGCGGCAGCCCTGCTACAAACTCGCCCGACGCCTCCAGCAACCCCACATCGTCAAGATGGTCCACGAGACCGGCTGGGGCGGCTGGTACCTGCGCGTCCTCCGCGAGGGCACGGCCGCGGTCGGCATGCCGATCCGCCAGGTCCAGCGGCTGCACCCCGAGTGGACCGTGGTCGACGCCCTCACCGCGATGTATGGCCGCAAGCGCGATGTCGATAAGGCCATGGCCCTGGCCGGGGTCGAAGCACTGAGCGTGCGCTGGAAACGGGAACTCGGCGAAGACTGAGCGCTGAATGAA
>JBEHXY010000156.1:0-8417 GCA_048498455.1 Planctomycetota bacterium
TGCACCACCCCCTTGGTCAGGCGCATGAACGCCGTCTCCAGGTTCACTTCCTCTTCGCGCAGCAGCGTCAGCCGGTAATTCTCCCCGATGAGCTTCTGCGCGATGAACGACGTGTCCGTCACATCCTGCCCCAGCGTCACGTGCATCACGTTGTCGTCGATCGCCACTCCCGCGATACCTGGGGTGCTGCGCAACAGGTTGGCCGCGTCCGCCGTCCGGTCCGCCACCGCCACGTGCATCACGCTGCCCATCGACGCCTTGCGCACCGCCGCCTCCACCGTCCCCGCGAAGATCAGCTCCCCGCGCTCGATGATTCCCACCTTGTTACACAAATCCGCCAGCTCCGGCAGAATGTGCGAGCTGATCAAAATCGTCTTGCCCATCTTCTTGAGCTCTTTGAGCAGCTCGCGAATTTCGATGCGCGCCCGCGGGTCCAGCCCGCTCGCCGGCTCGTCCAGCAGCAGCACCTTCGGATCGTGCAGCAGCACCCGCGCCAGGCTCAGCCGCTGCTGCATGCCCTTCGACAGCGAATCCACCATCGCGTCGCGCTTGTACGCCAGGTCCGTCAGGTTCAGCGTGTCATCCACCATCTGCTTGCGCTTGGCCCCGTTGATGTCGTACGCGGCGGCAAAAAATTCCAGGTACTCCTGCACCACCATGTCTTCGTACGCGCCGAACGAGTCCGGCACATACCCGATCAGCGGGCGGATCTTCCGGCTCTCATACCCCACCACGTAATTGCAGATCCGCGCCTCCCCCCATGTCGGCTGCAGCAGCGTCGCCAGAATCTTGATCGTCGTGCTCTTGCCTGCCCCGTTGGGCCCGATGAACCCGAAGCAGTCCCCCTCCTCGATCGTCAAATTCAAATTGTTCAGCGCCAGCAGCACCTTGCCGCCCACGTTGTACCGCTTGGTCAAATTGATCGTCTGAATCGTTACGCTCACAGCGCCTCCAAAGTATCACTCCGGCCCAACTGTCCCGCCCGCAGCCCCGCCGCCGGCGCCGCCGCGCCCGCCACTGCGTCCCCGCAGGCCCGGACGCAGCCCCGCGCGGCCCGCATCGTTCCCTGCGCCCCCCTCCGCGCCCAGCGGCGCCTCCACCGTCTTCGACGCCACCGACAGCCCCCACACGAACAGCACCTCTCCCTGCCCCGCCACCTTCCGCCCGTTCACCGTGATCGGCACCGGCGAAGGCACGTAGCGCTTGTTCGAAATGTCCCCCGCACGCCCGATGATCAGGCACCCCGTCGCATGCAGCAGCTTCGTGGCGTCCATGTTCCGCGTCAGCCCGCGCACCATCTCCACCCGCGACGCATCCGACAAAATCTCCGGCGTCCGCGCGTCCAGCAGCACATGCAACAGGTCATCCCCGCGCCCTTTCACCACCTTCACATCCTCGTCCCCCGCGCCAAAGCCCCCCATCCGCGGCATCATCGGGCCGCCCGTCACCCAGTTGTGCGCCAGCGGCTGCAGCACCTGCAGCTCCAGCATGTCCGGCGTGTCCGCCCCGCGCGACGCCTCCGGCACCACCATCGTCGCCAGGTCCAGCTTCGCCCCCTCCGCCCACACCTCCCCCTTCGCGCCCGTCTTCAGCTTGTACAAATAGGAATTCCCCAGGCCGCCCGGCGACGGCTGGTACACCACGATCTCCACGTTCTCCAGCTCATAGCCCGAGTGGTTCACCAGCTCCCCGCGCAAGGGCGATGTCCGCGACACCGCGCTCCCCGGCAGCTCCGCCTTCCCCTCGATCCCCGGCAGCTCCCCTGTCCACCGACCCTGCATTTTCTTCAGCGTGTTGCGGAACACCGGCGACGCCACCCACGGCTTCTCGTCGCTCAGGTCATACGTCTGCGGATCCGCAAACGGCTGCACCGGCTGCTCCGTCGGTTCGCACAGTGGCGCCAGGTAATTCAGCCCCCCCGTGTTCGGCTGCTCCACCGGCAGCGATCCGCTCGCTGGTGCAAACACCCCGTAAAAAGCCACCGACGCCACCTGCTTGCTGTTGACCATCCCCAGCACCACCGTCTTGTGCCGCAGGTCATAGTTCGTCAGGTGCAGCAGCATCACCACCCCCGCGGCCAGCCCCGACGCCACGATCACCGCCCCGCCAAACACCCACCAGCTCCAGTGCACCACCCCATATGCCCGCAGCACCACGTACCCGATCGGCCCCGCCGCCAGCCAGTAAATCGCCAGGAACAGCACCGCCACCAGCACGCGCACCTGCGTCACTTCCGTCACGTCGATCTTGGTCGAAATGAACTTCCCCAGCCACGCCTCCGAGGGCTCCGTGTTGATCTTTGCCTTCGCGTTGGGGGCGCCCGGAAGCGCGTCCTTGAGCGCCTCTTCCACATGCGCCTTGGTCATCACATCCCCCGGCTGCCAGCCCGCAATCTGGCTCCAGAACCGCATCGCCCCCTCGTCATGCAGCCCCTGCAGCATCTCCGGCGATGCCGCATCCACCGTCAGCACCGTCACCGCTCCCGCCCCATACGGCCCCGTCACCGCCAGCGGATGCTCCGCAAACCCCTGCACGCCTCCACCGGAAATCGCCCGCGCGCCCGGCGCCCCGCCCGGCCCCGGCCGCAACGTGCCCGTCAGCTGCGTCAGCTTCCCCTCCTTGCCCTTGAACTCATCCCCCACCCACGTCAGCGACCGCAGTTCCTTCAGGTCCACGTCCCGTGTCCCCGTGAAGGTCATCGGCATCGCATCCCGCAGCCGCCCCGCCTTCAGAAATTCCTCGCCCTGCTTCCCCGCCGTCACGATCAGGTGCCCTCCCGCCTGCACCCAGTCCAGCATCGCCTTCATCTGGAATTCCGGCGCCACATCCGACGGCTTCACCCAGTCCGCTTCCCAGATGATCGCATCCACCCCGTCCAGCCCCAGCACGTTGTCCGGCAGATCGTTGGCGTTCGGCAGCACCGAAAACCGCACCCCCTCCACGCCCCCCATCGCATCGATGAAACTCTCCATCCCCGCCGCCTTCGGGCCCAGAACCACCACCCACCGCGATGAACGGTTCGTCTTCATGTCCCGCGGAACGATCCCCACCCCCGCAGACTTGATCGACGGCATCCCGATCGTCCCCACCACCTGCTGCCCCGATTCGTCCAGCACCACCACCTGGCGCACCCCCGTCCCGTCATCGTCCGGCCGCGGCCAGTAATACAACCAGAAGTCCCGCGCCTCCGCCGACGGCTGCAGAATGAATTTCGCCCCCACCGACACCGCCTTGTCGCCGTCCAGGTCCGGCTGCTCCACCCCCAGCCGCCCCACCACCGGCTTGCCCGAACGATTCTCCAGCCGCACCCGCACCGGCACCCACGACCCCACCCGGTACAGCCCGCCATTGCCCTGCACACCCCCGATCCCCACCGACACGATCTCCCCCTTCACCGCCGCCCCCGCCTGCGCAAAAGCCCGCCCCGCACCGGCGCCCATCACCAGCGCCGCCATCAACAGCCACACCGCCCTGCACCACGCCGTCTTCTGCATCACCTTCTCGCCTCAAGTCACGAGTTCCGCCTTGCCCCTCACCACCATCGCTCATTTCCCGCTGGTTGTCACCTTGACTGCCGGCGTCCCCTCCGCAGGCCACACGTTGTCGTTGCCCGGTCGGTGCAGCACCCAGAAATCCTCATCCACCACCACCCGCACCGGAACAAACGGCGTCGTCACCTCCACCTCCTGTTCCTTCTTGTCCAGCAGCACGTTCGCCACCACCTGCTTCTCCCCCTTCGCCCCATACACCGAAATGTCCGCCGGCATCCGCACCAGGTCGTCCGGCTGCGTGATCAGCACCTTCGACTTCACCGTCCCGCCGCTCGCCGTCCCCGGCTGCACATCCACTTTCCAGTGCGCGAAGATCGACTGGTCGATCCACTGCGCGAAGAACCAGTCCAGGGCCTCGCCGTTCACTTCGTTCGCCAGCCGCCGGAAATCGTCCACCGTCGAGGGCTTGTCCCGGAACCTCTCAACATACTGACGCATCAGGTTGAAGAATTTTTCATCCCCCATCACTTTCCGCAGCATGTGCAGGACGATCGCCCCCTTTTCATAGATCACCGGCCGGTACAGATTCGAATCCGGATAGGTGTCCTTGATCGCCCCCTTGCCGCGCGGCGCCATCATCGCAAACTGAAAATACAACTGACCATACCGCTGCATGTGCGTCGCCAGCGCCTTGGGCCCGTCCGTGTGCTCCGTGTACAGCGCATCGCAATAGGTCGCGAACCCTTCCGACAGCCACTGGTTGTAATTCGGATCCGTGATGTTGATCGGAATCAGGTTCCCGAACCACTGGTGCGCCAACTCATGCGCCAGCAGAAACTCCGGCACATCCTTCCGCATCACGAACGAATCCTGCAGAAACATCAGGCTCGCCGGCCCCACGCCCCCCAAAAACGGCGGCAGCGGCGTCTCGATGACCGCCATCTTCTCGTACGGGAACGTCACGAACTTGCTCCCGTAAAACGACAGGATCTTGTTCGTCACATCCACGTACGCATCGCTCTTGGACGCATACTCCGGCTGCAGATAGCTGTAAAAGTGGATCGGGCCGACCTGCTTCTCCTGCATCACGTACGGCCCATAGGCAAAATACATCCCGAACACCGGATTCTTCGTCTGAAACTCAAAGACCCCCGTCTCCCCCGCCACGCTCGCCGGCGTGCGCTTCACCAGCTCCCCGTTGCCCACCACCTCGTTCTTCCCGTCGATCTTGAACACCGTGTGCGCCTGGAACACGTCGCCCAGCACCGTGATCGGATACCAGCTCGACCCTGACAACGCATACCCGAACTCCCCCAGCGCCAGCTGCGGATTGTACGGATACTTCATCCCGCCCAGCCCGGGCCCGCCCATGCCACCCGGACCGCCCGGCTCCGTCGATGCCATCCGCCGCGGCGCCAGCCCCGGTCCCGGACGCGTCGTCGCTTCGCTGTCCCCTTCCACCCCCGGCCGCGTCCCCGCGGTCGCCCCGCGCCCCGCCGGCTGCGTCGTCCCTCCCAGCGGCCGGTCCAGCTTCTTCCCGCCCCGCGCCCCCATCGCCGCGAGGATCTCCGGCGGGTTGGGCTCCATGTACTGTCCCGTGTACCCGAACCCCACCGTCGCCATCCCCTCCTCTTTCAATTCCGCCGGCAACGTGATCCGCAGCACCTCCCCCTTGTGCGTGTATTCCGCCTTCGCCCCATCCACGGTCAGGTCCGTCACCTGCAGCCCGTTGCCCAGCATCAGCAGCAGTTCCTTCTTCGCCTCGCCGTGATTCTGCAGCTTCAGCGTCCCCTGCACCGTCAACCGGTGATCCGCCGGCGCGAACGCCACCTGCAGGTCATAATTCTGCGCATCGAGCTTCTGTTGCACGAACTGCCGGAACATCGCCGACGGCGGCACCGGCTTGTCGCTTATCGTGTCGTACGGCATCACCCCGCCATACCGCCCCTTGCCGTACGTCTCCCCCTCCTGCTCCGCCTGCTCCCCCTTGGCCTGCCTCTCGCCCGCCTGCGCCTGCCCCCGCAGCGGACTGTCCGGAAAGTCCTTCTGCATCCGCTCGAATTCTTTCGCCGCCGCGTCATGGTCCTTCATCTGCTCGTCGAGAATCTTCGCCCGCGCAAACGTCGCCTCCTCCGCCCACTTGCTCTTGGGATATTTCTCCAGCAGCTCCGTGTACTTCTGCAACGCCATCTCAAATTCTTTGGCCATCTCGTAAAGCTTCCCCAGCCGCCCCAACGCTTCATCCTCGTAATCCGTCCCCGGATAATCCTTCAGCACCTTCTCGAACGTCTCGATCGGCCTGATCAGCGGATCCCCCAGCCCGTCCATCCAGATCCGCCCGATCTCCATCAGCGCCCCATCCGCATCCTTCGCCTTCTCAAACCGCTTGCGGAAATCCTCCAGCCGCGCGATCGCATCCTTGTACTTCGCCGCCGCTTCCTCCGGCTTGCCCGCCTTCAGATCGTTCGCATCCAGCTTCACCAGCCGCGCCTCTTCCCGCAGCGCAAAGCCCGCGTTCTCCTCCTCCGGGTAATCCTTCCCCAGTTCCTCCAGCGCCCCCATCGCCTTGCCCCGGTCCTTCCCGATCTTCTCCTGGATGTCCGCGATCCGCTTCAGCGCCGCCGCCCCCTTGTCGCTCTTGCCGTATCGCACCCCCACCCGCTTGTACTGCTCCGTCACGCTCTCCAGTTCCGGCGCCACCTCCGTGGTCGTCTTCGTGAGCGCATCCCCCTGCAACTGCTTCTCCAGCTTCTCCGCATACGCATACTGCTGCTCCGCCGTGTGCGGCACGCTCGCGTACCACACCCCCCCGCCGGCAGCTGCGAGAACCGCCGCCACCATCACCGCCGCCACGACACCCTTCTTCCCGCGCATGCCACATCCCTCATTCACAAACCCCCTTCACCCCAACACGTCCGCACATCATACCGTCCACGCCCCTCCCCCTCCATTACGTCGCAGCCGGGGAAAAGATCACGCGAATTTCTATGGACGCGATCCGCCCGAAGCTACTCCCATGCGTGCAGGGAAATCGGAAGAACCTTCGCGTACCGGTCAAAATCCGGGTCAATCGCGAAGATGTCGCAACCATTCAAATAGGCCGCCGCACAAATCGTCATGTCCACGGCCCCTGGCGACACCCCCCGGCCGGCGCACAAAGAATAAAACTGCGCTGCCTGGTCCCACACCGAATGGTCCAGCCCCAGTTCATAAACCGCATCAAGTTGTCCCTGGATCTGCCGGAATCGCTCCTTCGACGCAATCCCAGAGAGAACCTCCTGCCGGATAATCCCGACAATTGCTGCCTCCCCTGAAATCACCTGCTCGCGCCACGCAAAATAGACGGCCTGCTCGCTTGCATTCCGATCGCGCGACCGCCGGCGAAGCACGATGGACCAGACGCTTGAATCGACCAGGATCAATGCTCATCCACCCGCTGCTTGCGCCGCGCCGCCTTGTAGTCATAGCCGTCCACATACTCCACCTTGCCCGCCATCTCCACCAGCGCCAGCCGCTTCTTGAGCTTCAAATATTCCTGCATCGCCACCGTCACCGCCTCCTTCTTGGTCTTGAACTTCCCCGCCTTCACCACTTCTCGGATCAACTTGTCATCCAAATCCAGATTCGTCGCCACAACCCACGCTCCTTTCTCTACAACAATCCATTGTGTGACACTCTACACATTGCCCCCTCTCCCCTTCCACACAATTCCCCCTCACCACCTTCATGTCCTTTCGTGGATTTCGTGTCTTTCGTGGCCATTTACACCCGCCCGCCCCACTCCTACACTCCCCCCATGCCCGCCTACACTCCCGACGACGCCAACCTCACCCCCGCCGCCCTTGAAGCCCTCGCCGCCGACCTGCCCCTCCGCGAAAAAATCGCCGCCCTCCTCGCTTCCCGCCCCAACCAGCAACCCACCGTCGCCGACATCGCCGCCCTGCGAAAATCCATCCCCGCGGACCTCCTTCACGCCGCCCTCACCCTTGGCTGCCTGCAGAAAAAAGCCGCCGCCAAATTCCCTGCCCTCCACACCGCCGCGGGCTACGTCTACGCCACCCCCGAAGCCCTCGAACAAGCCACCGGCGAAGTGGTCGCCGCCCACGTCGCCTCCCGCTTCGCACCCCTCGCCCCCACCGCCCTCCTCGACCTCTGCTGCGGCATCGGCGGCAACGCTCTCGCCCTCGCCACCCTCGCCCCCACCACCGCCATCGACCTCTCCAAACCCCGCACCACCTGCCTCCAACTCAACGCCAAATCCCTCCCCCCACATCACCGCCTTACCATCCTGCCCCAGGACGTCACCGTCCATTCACTATTCACTATTCCTCATTCACTATTCCACATCGACCCCGCCCGCCGCTCCGCCGGCCGCCGCTCCCCCAAATACGAAGACCTCCTCCCCGGCCCCGACTTCCTCGCCACCCTCATCGCCACCCTCCCCGGCGGCGCCATCAAACTCTCCCCCGCCGTCGACTTCGACTCCCTCCCGCCCGGCCACCTCGAACTCCTCTCCCACCGCGGCACCGTCGTCCAGGCCCTCCTCTACACCGGCACCCTCGCCGATCAGTTCCAAAAAAACACCCGCACCGCGACAATCCTCTCCCCCACCCATCCCCCCTTCTCCTTCACCCACCAAGCCCAGGGATCGCAATCCCTGGGCCCCCTCCCCACCGACGGGGCCTACCTCTACGAACTCGACGGCGCCCTCACCCGCGCCAACCTCGCCGCCCCCTTCGCAAGTTCCCTCTCGCTCACCCCCCTCACCCCCGACGCCGGCTATCTCACTTCCGAATCCCTCCTCCACCACCCCGCCCTCACCCCCTTCCAAGTCACCGCGGCCCTCCCCTTCAACGAAAAAAAAATCCTCGCCCACCTCAAAGACCTTCCACCCGGCCCCCCCGGCCCCATCGAAGTCAAAACCCG
>JBEHXY010000157.1:0-8386 GCA_048498455.1 Planctomycetota bacterium
ACAAGCACGGCAACCCATGGCGAGTCTACGAGGTGGGGATCACGCGGGTGAAGGTGGACGGGGTGGACAAGACGGTGGGGGATGTGGCGTTTGAGGGGGCGGCAGAGCGCGCGGGGTGGATCACGCCCGTGCCCGGCGGGGTGGGACCGGTGACGGTGGCGATGCTGCTGCGGAACACGGTGCGGGCGGCGAAACTGGTGTGGGGGATCAATGGGAATTAGCCAGGGATGAACGCGGACGGACACGGGTTTTGCGGGGGGATTCTTGGTGGTGGTGTATGGCTGGGAATGTGATCGAGTTGTCTCACGTGGCGTTTTCGCGCGGCGATTTGCAGGTGTTGCGGGATGTGTCGTGGAGCGTGAAGGCGGGAGAGGTGGCGGCGGTGCTGGGGGCGAATGGGTGCGGGAAGAGCACGTTGTTACGGGTGGCGGTGGGGTATTTGTGGCCGCAGCGGGGGGAGGTGCGGTTGCTGGGGCAGAAGCTGGGGGAGGTGGAATTGGCGCCGCTGCGGCAGCGGGTGGGGATTGTGGAAGCGACGACGGTGTATCCGTTTGATGAGACGATGACGGCGCTGGAGGTGGTGGTGTCGGGGTATTTTTCGGCGCTGACGGTCGGGTACGTGCATCCGACGGAGGAGATGTGGGGGCATTCGCGGGAATTGCTTTCGCGGGTGGGATTGGCGGGGCGGGAGGAACAGTTGTATGCGACGCTGTCGACGGGGCAGCGGATGCGGGCGCTTATCGCGCGGGGGCTGGTGCGGAAGCCGGAGCTGTTGATTCTGGATGAGCCGACCGCAGGGCTGGATCTGCCGTCACGGGAGGCGGTGCTGGCGACGTTGGCGCGGTTGCACCCCCCTACCGGAAGTGGGCCGGCGCTGGTGACGGTGACGCATCATCTGGAGGAGCTTTTGCCGGGGACGAGCAACGTGCTGCTGCTGTCGACGGAGGGGCGGGTGGTGGCTTCGGGCGCGGCGGAGGCGGTGCTCACGAGCGAGCACATGACGGCGGCGTATGGGGTGAAGGTGGAGGTGGAGCGGCGGAACGGGCGGTGGAGCGCTCACGTGGATCCAGGCATCTGGGGCGACCTGGCCTGAAGCGGGCGTTTGGGGTCGCCGGCGAGGAAGAGCGTCTGCGTGGGGAACGCGAATTCAATGCCGGCCTTTTCGTACTCTTCCATCAGCCGCACGTTGAAGCGCTGGTTGAAGTCGACGAATGCCCACCAATCGGTCGCGGGACGGAACCAGTAAAAGACCTGGATGTTGAGGCTGTCGGCGTTGAACTCGTTGAAATAAGCGCGGGGTGGGTCCTGGTTGCGGGCGGCGTCGACATCGTGGATCGGGCCGCGGAAATCCTCGGAGTCGAGGAGGTCGCGGATGATTTGAACGGCCTGTTTCACCTTGGCGACCGGGGTGTCGTAGGTGATGGTGATGCTGGTGAAGCGGCGGAACTTTGCCCGCAGCGCCCAGTTCTCGACGGGGTCGTTGACGATGATGGAGTTGGGCATCGTGGCAATGGTGCCTTCGGCGGTGCGCAGCTTGGTGGAGCGGAAGCCGATTTCCTCAACGGTGCCGTCGAAGCCCTGGCACTTGATGCGCTGGCCGACGATGAAAGGGCGATCGAAGAGGATGGTGAGGGAACCGAAGAGGTTCTTGAGCGAGTCCTGTGCGGCGAGGGAGACGGCGAGGCCGGCGATGCCCAGGCCGGTGATCCAGGCGCCGATGTCGTACTGGAAGACGTTCTGCAGGATGAAGAGGGCGCCGAGGATGACGATGAAGACGCGGAGGGTCTTGCGGACGATCGGGACGAGCTGGTCGTCAAGGTCGGTTTCGGTGGTGCGCGCGAAGCGCATCATCGCCAATTCGACGACGGTGACGAGGTTGAAGGCGTACCAGAAGATGGCGACGAGGTAGAGCAGCAGGACGATGCGGTGGGCGAACTGCTCGACGGGTTGCGGCATCACGAGCTGCGCGAGGCCGAGCGAAAGGCCGGTGGTGAAGAGGGCAAGGGTGGCGGGGCGTCCGGCGCCGGAAAAGAGGATCGCCTGTCCATGCCAGCCGAAGGATTCGAGCCGCTTGGCGATGCGTCCGAGGATGAACACGACGATGCGCGCGACGATAAAGGCGATCAGGAGGGCGACGAGGAGGAAGAGCCAGTTTTTCAGCGGATTCTGGGCATAGAGGTCGGGAAGGCGCAGGCGCTCGACGAACGAGGCGGCCGGCTCGGTGCTGGGCTGGGAGGCGGGCGCGGTGGCGGGGCGGGAAGATGGGAGGGAGGCGGCCATGGGGGGGCATGGTACTGGGAAAACTCCAAACCCCAAACCCGCGAAGAGGGATTATTCCGCGATCGCTGCCCGTCGTTCGAGGGGCTCCCTGGAAGCCTGCGGGGTGATGGTGAGGGGGCGGACGGGGCGCTATAATGGACCGACGGTTTTCTTAGGAAGGAAGCAGCGGATGGCCAGCAGTGCGGTTGAAAAAGTGGTGATCATTGGCAGCGGTCCGGCGGGGTGGACGGCGGCGATTTATGCGGCGCGGGCGAACCTGTCGCCGGTGATGCTCTCCGGCGACAACATGGGGCGCGATCGCGTGAAGGGGGGACAGCTCATGTGGACGTCGGAAGTGGAGAATTTCCCGGGGTTCCGGCATGGGATCGACGGCAAGAAGCTGATGGAGGAGATGGAGGAGCAGGCGCGGCACTTCGGCACACGGGTGAAGACGCACTTCGTGACGAAGGTCGATTTCTCCTCGCGGCCGTTCAAGGTGTGGCATGTCAACGACATGTCCGGCGAGGAGGAGACGGTGACGCTGGCGCATGCGGTGATCATCGCCACGGGGGCGAGCGCGAACTACCTGGGCCTGCCGTCGGAGCGGAAGTTTGAGAACCTCGGCGTGTCGGCGTGCGCGGTGTGCGATGGTGCCCTGCCGCGGTTCCGGGACCAGCCGCTGGTGGTGGTGGGCGGCGGCGATTCGGCGGTGGAGGAGGCGACGTACCTGACGAAGTTTGCCAGCCGCGTGCACCTGGTGCATCGGCGGGACACGCTGCGTGCGAGCAAGATCATGGCGCAGCGGGCGCTGGGCAATCCGAAGATCGTGCCGGTGTGGAATTCCGCGGTGGAAGAAGTGCTGGGCACGGAGGAAAAAGGCGTCACCGGGGTGCGGGTGCAGAACCTGCTGACCAAGCAGACGGGAGTAATCGAGGCGGTGGGGATGTTCGCGGCGATCGGCCACACGCCCAACACGAAGTTCCTCGAAGGGCAGATCGAGCTCAACGAGAAGGGCTACGTGGTGCTCAAGGATGGGTTCCGGAGCTTGACCAGCGTGGAAGGCGTTTTCGCCAGCGGCGACTGCGCGGACTCCGTGTATCGGCAGGCGATCACGGCGGCCGGGATGGGCTGCAAGGCGGCGATCGATGCGGAGCGGTGGCTGGCGGATGCCGGCGTGCACTGAACGACTGACGGGAATTGGCCACGGATGTACCGGATGGACACGGATGTTTTCGTGGGGGTTTTGGCTGCGCGCCGCGGGATGGGTGTATAGAATTCAGGGGGTGGTGGAAGGAGGGTTTGCATGGTGCCGATCGTTCAGAAACCGGGGGTGAGTCCGCTGCAGAAGAAGTTGGCGCTGTTGGTGGCGGGGGGCGCGGATTTTCTGCAGATCGTGGCGTTTCCGGCGTTCGGGTGGGGCGCGTTTTCGCCGGTGCAGGATGCGCTGGATTTCGTGGTGGCGGTGGTGTTGATGGCGGTGTGCGGGTTTCGCTGGCAGTGGGTGCTGGCGTTCATGATGGAGTTGATGCCGGGGCTGGATTTGCTGCCGACGTGGACGATGGTGGTGGCGTTGATGCCGGTGCAGGGCGCGGGCGCCCAATCGTCGATGGAGTTTGAGGTGGAGGAGGTGGGCGGGGAGGGGCCGGTGCGGGTGACGCGGGTGGATGAGCCGGAGCAACGGCGGGAGGGGCGCGTCCGCGAGCAGGTGGTGGATGTGCAGGGGGTGGCGGTGCCGCCGGTGCGCGGGCCGGTGCTGGGCGAGGGGCGATAGCCGGCGACTCTCAGCGGCGGGCGTTCATCGCCAGCCGATAGCGGCGCGGGTGGCGAGGCGTTCAATGGCCTGGGGGGAGAGGAACGGCCAGCGGGCGGCGAGTTCGACTTTGACGGCAGCGTAATTCTCGTTGTGGATGCCGGTGATCCAGCGTTCGGGCCGGTTGGCGTAGGCGTCGATCTCGCGGATCCGCGCAAGGCCTTCCGGGCCGACCAGGCTGCGGATTTTCGCCTCGGTGTCGGCATCCCACAGCGTGCCGAGATGCTGTGCGATGGCGGCGCTGAGGCGGCGGTCGGCAGGGGCGTGGGCGGCGATGGAGCCGGATATTTTTCCGGCGGGGCCGGGCCAGCCGCGGGCCTCGTCGGTGAGACGCCTCAGGGCCTCGGCGGCTTGCTGGCGGGCGTCGCCTTTGCCGGCGCAGACGACGCAGCGGCGGTCCTTGTCGCGGCATTCCTCGGGCCACAGGCCGCCCGCCCACTCGCGGTAAACCACCTCAGGGGGCAGCAGCGTGGTGTCGGTGCGGAAGGCGGCCTGCAGTTTCACCCACACGCCCGACGACGCTGCGGGAAAGCCACGGCCGGCGGAGAGCAGGGCGTTGCCGGCGGCGATTTCGCGGTCGGCGAAGCGCTTGAGCGCGGGGGGCAGTTCCTGCAGCAGCAGCGCGGGGAAAGCGTCGGGCGGCGGGGGTGGCGCGGGGTGATCCGACATGGCGATTCCGTGGCGGGGAAGCAATCAGAGTTTTTCGACGAGGAGGTTGCGGATTTCGTTGTCGGAAAAGGCGCCATCGAGACCGGCGGCGTAAGCGCATTGCATCTCGAGGATGCCGCCGGAGAAGGCGAGCTTTTTGGCGGCCTTGTCCTTCACGTTGACGAGCTTCACGGACTTTAGCCCATCGCGGATGGCGTCCTTGCCCATGTCATCCTGGCAAATGACGCGGAGCGCCATGTTGAGCCGGTGGCAGGAGATGTTGTCGAGAAAGTTGAGCCCGGTGGGATCGTCGGCGAGGGTATTCCAGTCGATGTCGTAGGGGATCGACTTGCCGCAGATTTCTTCGATTTCCTTGACGCGGCCGGGGATGGTGGTGTCCTGGAGTTCCTTGATTTTGCGGCGTTCGTTGAGGCCCATGACGTTCTCCGAAACAGGTATTTGCAGGTTTGGAGCACGATAAGCAGGAGCGGCCGAATTGGACAGAAGAATGTTTCGCAAAGACGTGGAGGGCGGCGCGGCAAAAATAAGGAGGGCCCCGGCGTGCAGGGGATGCGACGCGCGGGGCCCTGGGAGAAGGACAAGAGGAAAGGATGCATGATTCCGAGAAGTGCATCCTGCGTCAAGGGATTTTCGCGGGAAAAGGGGTGAATTGGGGAGAAGTACCGGGGCATGTAAGGTTCGTTGGAATGATCCGGTAGGCGGTGGTGCAGCGCGAACAGTCGGGTCGTGCGGACGGGCGGGCGCGGAAGGATTCGGCCGTTCCAAGGTGCTTCAGGCGTGAGACGCAGGGCGGATTCATGGTTTGCAACAGAGCGCAGCCAGCGACCGCATCGGGGCTTGCGTACGCCTTAAGTGAACGGTCGCGGCACGTGCGTGCCGGTGAAGAATTCGGGGAATGGCGGGGGAGATCAGCAGGCTCAGGAGGCTAAACCTCACTCCCCTTTCACGAGCCCCCGGGCCGACTTCCGCAACGCCGCCAGCGCTCCCGACCGCTTGTCCGCCTGCGGCAATCCCTCCTGCACCGCCTGCCCCACCGCCTCCTTCCCCGCGATCGCGTTCACCGACGCAATTGCCCAATGACGGTACATATCCATCCCCATCGTCCGGTTCTCCTGCGTGAACAGCTTCTCGTTCGCCGGATCATCCAGCAGTTCCGCCAGCCGCCGCGCCTTCGCCTGCGTTGCCGGCGCATCTCCCAGCCCGCGCAGAATCCCCGTCCGCGCATCCGAGCCGCTCTCCCCGTTCTCCGTCGCAAACACCTTCTTCAACACCTCCCACTGCCCCGCGACGTTCTCATCCACCATCTCCCGCGCAATGTTCTCCCGCTCATACTCGTCCTTCGCCCCGGCCAGCGCCTGCCGCAGGTAGCCCTCCCGGAATTTCGCATCATCCAGCGAATCCCCCTTCCCCGCCGCCGGCAACAACCGCGATACCAGCACCGCGCGCCACCGGCTCTGTGGCGCGTCTTTCTCCATCGCCGCCGCCAGTGCCGCCTTCGCCCCCGCCGCATCTGGATATCCGCGCGTCACCTCGTCGGCAATCCGCGCCATCCGCCACAACAGCTCCTGCCGCCAGAACTCCACATCCCCCGCATCCGCCCATCCCGTCTTTCCCGCCACCAGCTCCGCCCACCGCTCCTGCGAAATCTCCAGCTTCAGCCCCCCTGGAAAAAAACCATTCACCACCCCCACCGTCTCCTGCCCCTCTTCCGCGCCGTCGGTCGTCATCAGAAAAATCTTCACCCGCGTGTCCATCGGCAACGCCATAATCTCCTTCATCGTCGCCGCCCGCTCCGCCGCCCCGCCCTTCCGCTCCTGCCCCGCCCGCTCCTCCCGCGTCAGCCGCGTTTGCCAATACCACAGCGCCGCCCGCCCCAGATCGTGCGTCTTCCACCACGCCTCAAACGTCACCCCCGCCGGATCCTTCCCATCAAACCGATGCCCCGTCATCCGCTCGAGCGCCTCCCGCGCGTAAGTCCCCACCGTCCGCGGATGCCACGTCCACCCCGCCTCCACCGCGTCCGTATCCCGCGAAAAGAACCCCATCGAATTCATCTGCCTGTTCTGCGACAGCACCACCACCCCGGCCGCCTCATCCCCCACCATCCCCGCAAGCACCGGCACATCCTCCGGCAGATCCAGCGACGCCAGCGCCTCTACCGCCAGACTCCGCACCTCCCCGTCCTTGTCCTTCAGCAACCCCCGCAACGCCCCTGCATCCCCCGCCGCCGGCCACGCCTCCGCAGGCTTCCCCTTCAGCTGCCGCGTCCACACATCAGCCCACGGCCGCGCCGCGGCATACGCTTCCACCGCCGACTCCCGCGGATGGCCCAGGTTCCCCGCCGCCCCATCCTCCGGTACAGCCGCTTGCAACCCCAGCGTCTCCTCCATATTCCCGGGCAACGCCGCCGCCTCCCCTCTCAGCTTCTTCGTCGCCGCGGCCGCATCCACCAGCCGCTTCCGCACCCCCGCCTCATCCGCCCGCACCACCCCCGCCCACAACATCCCCACCGCCGCCGCCACCAACATCACCCTCGCTCGTCGCATCGTCATCCTCCAATCTCCCTTCGACGCCCCGCCCCACTCAATGTTCCGTCACCCCAGCGTCCGCCATCCACCCCCCCTCCGGCGGCTCCAACCCCTCAGGCATCCTCTACCCGCCAAACCCGCTGTCCGCATCCGACCCCGGGTGTCCGTCACCGCCTGGTTTTCGACGGCATCGCCGCGACTGACGCGGATGAAAACGCAGGGGGGGCCCGGGGCTGAGTTCGCGAAAGTGCTGGACGGGGGCGTGCTCATCGGCTTCGCGGAAACGACGGCCAGTGGCGACTACACGGCCATCTGCCATCGACATCGTGAGCGAGTCCCGGTATGATTTCTCCCCATGAGGTTTGAGAGGGTTTCTGCTCTCTTCCCGGCATCGCTTGGCGTCCTCAAGTTTGCTGGGAAAAATGCGGGAAAAC
Organism: Planctomycetota bacterium; assembly: GCA_048498455.1. Classification (GTDB taxonomy): domain Bacteria; phylum Planctomycetota; class Phycisphaerae; order WQYP01; family WQYP01; genus CALCHA01. Next base: position 7,701 of record JBEHXY010000157.1, read on the forward strand.
ATGAAAGCAGACCTCATAAGTTCTTGCAAATAAAGGACTTAATCGCGGGCGTAATTCAGTGGTAGAATGCCAGCTTCCCAAGCTGGACGTCGTCGGTTCGAATCCGATCGCCCGCTTTAAACTCAAAACACGATACGTACCACTTCTCCTGAGCGTCCACGCCCTCGGACCTTTCTTTCGCCGGTCTCCCCCTTGGGGGAGCGTTCGCGGGTCTAGCCTTCGTCACGCAAAATGGAACGAGAATCTCTACTCGCCCCGGACTTGCGATTCCCAAGCGGGAAGTCATCGCAGGCTGGAGGCGATGCATCTCTTGAACTGCTCGGGCCGCGAAAGGATTACTCATGTTTAAACATGCATGCGTCTCCCCGTCGATAAAGAGTGCATGGCTCCTGCTCGCGCCCTTCGTGCTGCTGTCTGGGTGCGCACATGACGCCCGGCCCGCCACGACATCGGCCGCTGCGCCCGCCGCCGCACCCGTGGCCGCCCTTCCGCCGACGGAGGCTGGATACGTCAGCCTTTTCAACGGCCATGACCTCACCGGCTGGGGGTATCCCAACGGGCCCACCTTCGAGGGTCTCACCGAAGTCCCCGGCGATGACAAGCGATTCAACGTGGTCGCCGGATCACTCACCGCGCACGCGCGCACGCCGCAGCACCGGACCCTTCAACTGCAAACCACCGCCAAC
>JBEHXY010000158.1:0-8336 GCA_048498455.1 Planctomycetota bacterium
CCCCGTCGCCATGCAGGTCATCTCCCGCGGCTCCAGCACCTCCAGCTCCTTCATCCCCGTCACCCTCCCCGCAACCGACCTCCCCGCCCTCCTCGAAAAAGCCCAACGCCTCACCCTCCCGCCCGACCAGGCCCCCCTCACGCTGAAAGAAATCCTCACCCCGCCCGCCAAATAACCCCTCCCACCCATCGCACAACACCAAAAAGTGACCCGTTTGTCGTCCCGGGTTCGTCGTCCCGCCTTTGGGCGGCCGCCCCCACACCCTAAAAAAATCCAAACTTTCCGGGAACCTTTCCCCCACCCCCTCCGTTTTCCTATCCAGGACCACGCCAACCGGGGGGAATTCCATGCCAGCCACCGCTCACGACGCACAACCCACCACCCACAACTCCGTCCGCCCCCTTTTCCACGATCTCCCCAACGCCTCCCCCCAATTCGACGACATGCTCGCAACCCTCGACCTCTCCAAAGAAGAAGTCGAGTCCCTCCTGCAATCCGAAAAATTCCACACCCACCGCGCCCTGCGTACCCGGCTCCTCGCCCAGCAACTCCAGATCATCGCCCAGGACCACGCCCACCACGCCCTCCAGAAACTCCTCGACCTCACCAACTCCCACCGCCCCGCCGTCGCCCGCCTCGCCGCCACCCAGATCCTCGCCCTCGCCCACCTCCTTCCCACCCAACACCCCACACCCCCAGCCGCCCCCGCATCACCCCCCGCTCCCGCCCCCCAATCAAGCCCGGGGATCGCAATCCCTCGGCCCGCCAGCGCCGCGCAGCAATCCGCCACCCCCTCCGCACGTTGTGCCTTCATTGCATTCCTCCGGAACCTCAAAATGAAACCCCGCCACCTCCTTGCATCCGCCCTCTGCTGCCTTTCCCCCTGCCTCCTCCTCCCCACGCGCGCCGCCGCCCCCGCCCCCGCCGCCCCCGCCCCCGCCGCTCCCGCCACCCAGCCCGCCATACCCCCCGCTCAGATCCTTCAGGACCTCCAGGCCTTCGCCTCCACTGGCTCGGTCCTCATGATCGCCGCCCACCCCGATGACGAAAACACCCAGCTCCTCACCTACCTCGCCCGCGGCCGCCATTACCGCACCGCCTACATGTCCCTCACCCGCGGCGACGGCGGCCAGAACCTCCTCGGCCCCGAGTTCGGCCAGGAGCTCGGCCTCATCCGCACCGAGGAACTCCTCGCCGCACGACGCCTCGATTCCGCACAGCAATTCTTCTCCCGCGCCCTCGACTTCGGCTTCTCCAAGCGGGCCGACGAAACCCTCAAAACCTGGGACCAAAACGCCATCACCGCCGACATCGTCCGCGTCATCCGCACCTTCCGCCCCGACGTGATCGTCACCCGATTCAACCCCGACATCCCCGGCGGCGTCGGCACCCACGGCCACCACACCGCCTCCGCCATCCTTGCCCGCAATGCCTTCAACCTCCTCCAAAAAGATCCCAACGCCTTCCCCGACCAACTCACCCCCGAAGGCGGAAACCTCAAGCCCTGGCAACCCAAACGCATCCTCATGAACATGGGCGGCCCCGGGGGCGGCGGCGGCAACGGTGGGGGGGTCCGCATCGACATCTCCGGCACCGACCCCGTCCGCAACATCCCCTACACCCAGATCGCCAACGAATCCCGCGCCCAACACAAATCCCAAGGCTTCGGCCAGGGCCCCGGCGGCGGCGGCGGACGCGGCGGCGGTCCAGGAGGCGGCGGCCCACGCTACGAATCCTTCACCCTCCTCGCCGGCGAACCCGCCACCACCGACATCATGGACAACATCGACACCTCTCTCGGCCGCATCGCCCCCGAGTTCGCCGCCAGCACCCTCCTCTCCGATCTCATCCTCAAGTTCGACCAGAAAAATCCCGCTGCCATCGTTCCCGCACTCCTCGACATCCGCGCCACCCTCGCCAAGCTCGCCCCCGATCCCCTCCTCACCATCAAACGCGAACAACTCGACCACCTCCTCGCCGAATGCCTCGGCCTCCAAATCACCACCTTAGGCCCCGCCACCGCCGTCCCGGGCCAGTCCCTCCGCCTCACCTGCAATGTCTCGATGTCCGCCAACTATCCTGTTACCTGGCTGACCGTCCGCGCCCCCGGTGCGGAAGGTCGTCCCCCCTCTGATCCGATCCTCTTGCAACCTGGAAAGCCCGTCACGCAGCCCCTGACCGGCGAAGTCTCCAGCAAGACACGCCCGTCACAACCCTATTGGCTCCGCCAGGAATCCCTGCCCGGCCTCTTCCGCGTCGATGACGCCGACCAGGCGCTCATCGGGCGCCCGGAAAATCCCCCCGCGTTCCCCGTCCAATACTGGTTCAAAATCGGCGACGAAACGCTCATCCTCGTCGATGCCCCCGTCCAGCTCCCCGCCTCGTCCGACGCCCGTCCTGCCGCCGTCGCCGCGCGACGGCTGGAAATCCTCGCCCCCGTCTCCCTCGCCTACCCCTTCGACGTCGCCCTCCTCGCCCCCGCCCAATCCAAAGAAATCACCGTCGAAATCACCGCCAACACCGACAACGCTGCCGGCACCCTCCACCTCGACGCCCCCGCCGCCTGGAAAGTCACCCCCGCCTCCCAGCCCTTCACCCTCCCCAGGAAGGACGCCAAAACCAAACTCACCTTCACCCTCACCGCCCCGGCCCAGCCCACCCCCACGCCCGCCACCGTCACCGCGATCGCCACCATCAACGGCCACGATTATTCCACCGGCTATAAAACCATCGACTACCCCCACATTCCCCATCTCACGCTCCAACCGCCCGCCACCCTCCATGCCCTCGCCGTTGACCTCAAAGTCTCCGCCAAAAACATCGCCTACCTCCCCGGCGCCGGCGACAGCGTTGCCGAATGCATCGAGCAGATGGGGTGCAAAGTCACGCAGATCTCCGGCAAAGACCTCACCCCCGACACGCTGAAAAACTTCGACGCCGTCGTCCTGGGCGTCCGCGCCCTCAACGTCCGCACCGACCTGGCCTCCATGCAGCCCCTGTTCGACTACGCCAACGCCGGCGGCACCGTCATCGTCCAGTACAACCGCCCCGATGGCATCAAGGTTCCCCAGATCGCCCCCTTCGATCTCCGCCTCTCCTCCAACCGCGTCACCGACGAAAACGCCCCCATCACCTTTATCGCCCCCGCCCACAAGGCCCTCACTTCCCCTAACAAAATCACCGCGAAGGATTTCGAAAACTGGGTCCAGGAACGAGGCATCTACTACCCCGCCACCTGGGCCAAGGAATTCACCCCCATCCTTGCCGCTTCCGATCCCGGCGAAGAACCCCTCCCGGGCGCCCTGCTCATCGCCGACATGGGCCCCGAAGGCAAAGGCCACTTCGTCTATACCTCCCTCGTCTTCTTCCGTGAACTCCCCGCCCCCAACCCCGGCGCCTACCGCCTCTTCGCCAACCTCCTCTCCCTGGGCAAGAACTGATGTCATCCTCCCGGCGCGATGATTCCCCCCACAGCCCAGGGACCGCCATCCCCGGATCCACCGCGCCCTCCGCTCTTGAAACTCCAAACGCGACTTTCGATGCTTCCGAGGAACTCACCGGCCTGCCCTTGCTCTCCACCTGGCCCCGCCTTTACGTCTTCGTCCTCATCGCCTTCATCCTCACCGTTCTCGCCCTCGTCGTGCTCACGAGGTCCTACTCGTGAACACCCTCGACTACGCCGTCCTCTTTTCCTCTATCCTCGCCATCGCCCTCTATGGCATCCTCCGCACCCGCGGCCAGAAGAACCTCCACGACTACCTCCGCGGAAAAAAGCATTCCTGGTTCGTCATCGGTCTCTCCGTCATGGCCACCCAGGCCTCCGCCATCACCTTCCTCTCCACCCCCGGCCAGGGCTACGACGGCGGCCTCTCCTTCGTGCAGAACTACTTCGCCATGCCCCTCGCCCTGGTCATCATCTCCGCCTTCTTCCTTCCCCTGTACCGCCATCTCAACGTCTACACCGCCTATGAATTCCTCGGCAAGCGCTTCGACACCAAGACCCGCCTCCTCGCCGCTTCCCTCTTCCTGCTGCAGCGCGGCATGGGCGCCGGCCTCACGCTTTACGCGCCAGCGATCGTGCTCTCCACCGTCTTCGGCTGGTCGCTCCCGCTGACGATCCTCGCCTCCGGCATCGTCGTGATCGCCTACACCGTCGTCGGCGGATCCGATGCCGTCACCCATACCCAGAAATACCAGCTCGCCATCATCTTCGCCGCCATGATCGCGGCGTTCGTCATCCTGCTGCAGAAAATCCCCTGCTCCTTCACCGATTCGCTCGCCCTCGCCGGCCACTTCGGCAAACTCAACGCCGTGGACTTTTCGGTCAACCCCGACAAACGCTACACCTTCTGGACCGGCATGCTCGGCGGCCTGTTCCTGATGCTCTCCTACTTCGGCGCAGATCAGTCGCAGGTGCAGCGCTACATCTCCGGCGACAACCTCCGCGAATCGCGGCTCGGGCTGATGTTCAATGCGCTGATGAAAATCCCGATGCAGTTCGGCATCCTGCTTCTGGGCGTCCTCCTCTTCGTTTTCTACCAGTTCCACCCCGCACCCGTTTTCTTCAACCAAAACGCCCTGGAGCAGGCGCATCCCAATGGACTCTGGATGAAGCCCCTTGCCGTTGATGGGCCCCCGGAATACATCACCACAGAACGGCTCAAACAGGACTTTGAGAATATTCAAAGGCAGCGCTTAAACGCGACCCTTCCCGAGGAGATTAAACTCGATGACGCCGAGGTGGCGCTCTACCGCATGTCCGTGAAAAAACAATTGGAAGCGGCCCACGTCTCCACCAACGACAACGACTACATCTTCATCACCTTCATCCTCGACAACCTCCCGCACGGTCTCATCGGCCTGCTGGTCACCGCCTTTTTCTGCGCCGCGCTTTCCTCGAAGGCCGCCGAACTCAACGCCCTCGCCTCCACCACCACCATCGACTTCTACCGCCACTTCAGGGCCCGGTCCTCAGCCGCCATGGATGTGCAAAACCCCTCTCCCGCCTCCGCCGGCCCCAGCACTCAGGACACCCACTACGTCCGCGCGTCCAAACTCTTCACCATCATGTGGGGCCTCATCGCCCTCGCCTTCGCCCTGTTCTTCCTGCCGCACTTCGGCGAAAACCTCATCCAGGCGACCAACATCGTCGGCTCTCTTTTCTACGGCGTCATTCTCGCCCTCTTCCTCATCGCCTTTTTCCTCAAGTTCATCACGGGCACCCCCACCTTCCTCGCCGCCCTGCTCGCCCAGGCCCTCGTCCTCGGGATGTACTTCACCCTCAGCATCTCCTACCTGTGGTACAACCTGATCGGCTGCCTCGCCTGCATCGCCCTCGCCGCGATCCTGCAACCCTTCTTCCCGAAAAAAATCCCCCACGGTTTCGACGTTCTGCCCGCCAACCCCAGTTAAACTTCTTCGTACCCTGTTGGGGCATCGTGCCTCCGAGTCTCCGTCGTCGTCGTTATCTGTGTCCATCCGTGTTCATCTGTAGCTCATTTCAGGTCGACCCATGCCCCCGAGAATCGCCTTCGGCCAACAACCCTCCGGCTTCTTCCCGAAGCGCTTCCTCGTCTCCAAAATCCTCTCCGCCCGCAAGCTGCAGCAGCAGATCGGCGGCACCCTGCACTTCTTCTATCACGATGCCGACCATGACCCCCGCGAAACCCGCACCACCCTCCACCACCGCGACACCCACAAGCCCCACACCCTCAACTTCGAATTTGAAAACAAGCTCCAACGCAAGTTCTCCCCGCTCTATCTCAAGCGCATCCCCCCACAATGGCACGCCCACACCAGCAACGCCCTTCCCAACTACCTCGACAAGCCCCTCGTCGACATCTTCCGTGACGCCGCCCCGACCAACGTCGCCGACTTCTGCCTCGACATCATGCGTAAACTCGGACTCCTGGGAAACATCGAAATCCACCGCTCCTCCGATCCTGACTTCCGTGCCGCCGCCTGCGAACTCTCCGGCGAGGACCCCCACGAAGGCTTCTTCGTCGACGCCCCGTACCAGTCCGAAATCGTCCGCGCGCGTTTCGACAACGGCGCCCTCCTGCTCCACGAAGGCGGCGACAGCTACCTCTCGCTCGACCCCGTCCCCTTCAAAAAAGAACAAATTTCCCCCACCCGCGATTCCCGCCTCCGCTGGATGCAATCCACCCTCCACTGCACCCACTACATCACCGGCCTGGGCGAACAGGCCTACCTCGACAAATCCCAGGCCCCCGACATCACCTACATCAATCGCGACCCGATCGACCGCTCCGACGACGCCTGGACCGAACTCCCCTGAACTCACCCGCCGTGACGTGCTTTCCAATAATCCCGGAACGACATTAACCGCGGCAACGACTCCCGATCCTTCTGTCGACCGGCCGCCACTTTGCTGGCAATGATGTCATCCGGATGGCACACCGGAAATCCCTCCGCCTCCACCCTCCGACGCCACGCATCCTCAAACCGTTCGATCCCATCCGGTGCAAACACCAGATCCAGATCAAACGGCCCATTTTTCAATTGCACAAAGTCTTTCCCCCGCTCGATCTCCCCCGCTTCCCCCTCCGTCACCGCAAAACCCAATTCCTTCAGAGCCGCGACCAATGCCCGACCATTCTCCGCAGACCGCTCCACGAATATATCGGCGTCCTGCGTCGTATCCGGAAACCCCAGCAAAATCGCCCCGGATTTCCCGATAAACAAATACCGGCAGCCATGCCGGTTGAAAACGTCCCGAATCTCCTCCGCCTGCCGATATTCAAACGCGCCCATACCCCAACCAGTCCGGCAGATTTGCCTCACACCACGCCCGATAGTCCGCCATCGTGTCGAATGCTCGAAACCGCGCGTCGTCCATCACGGGTTTGTAGGTCTTGATAAATGCATACTTCATCCGCTGCGCCAACGGCCGCCGCGCCGCCGCCTCGAACTCCGCCAGCCAGTCCGCAGGAATCTCTTTCAACCTCTCCGTGTGGTTGTCCATCTGCTTTTCCATGACGCCCATTATAACGATCCGCCCCCTCACCGCCGCCGCTTCGTCTTCACCCCCGCCCACACCAACTGCGGCACCACCAGCGCCGCAAGCCCCATCCCCCAGAACGAAATCCCATTCACCACCCACACCCACCGCATCCCCAGCGCCAGCCCCAATACTCCCACCACCACCGCCACCGCCCCAATCACCATCCACAAACACCCCACCGCCATCCGCGCCTCCGGCCCTGTCCGCTTCGACTTCGACACCACCACCAGCAACGCCAGCAGCACCGCCGCCCACAACGCCATCCCGGTCCACCCCACCCACGCCCCCTGCGGCGTCCCCCAACTGAGCGCGCCCAACTGCCCGCGCAGCAGATACCACCCCACCACCGCGGCCGCCACCACCCCCACCCGTCCCCAAAAACTTGCCTGCTGACACATATCAAAACCTCCATACCATGCCCCTCCTCCCCCAGCAACCCCGTCCCCAAAATCCCCGTATCCTCCGCACCCCCATTCACTATTCACTATTCACCATTTACAATTCAAAAATGATCCTCGCCTTCGCCCCCCATCCCGACGACCTCGAATTCGGCTGCGGACCCATCCTCTTCCAGGAAGCCGCCCGCGGCGTCCCCGTTCATTGCATCCTCACCTCCTACGGCGAATCCGCCTCTCACGGCACCCCCGAACTCCGCGCACAGGAAGCCCACGCCGCCGCCAGAATCCTCGGCACCACCCTCGAATTCGCGCCCCTCGCCACCGACGCCCACCTCCACCCCTCCCCAGAGCACGCGATCACGATCGCCGCCCACATCCGCACCCGCAAACCAACCATCCTCCTCGCCCCCACCCTCACCGAAAACCAGCACCCCGACCACACCGCCCTCGCCAAAATCGTCCGCGACGCCGCACGCCTCGCGCGCTACGGCGGCCTCCCCGAACTCAAACACCTTCCCCCGCACGCAACCCCCACCCTTCTCTACTACGCCATCACCCCCGACGCCGAACCCAAAGACACCCTCCCGCTCCTCATCGACATCTCCGCACCCGAAACCCTCGCCGCCTGGACCGCCGCCATCAACGCCCACGCCTCCCAACTGAAAACCAAAAACTACCTCGACCTCGCCCTCACCCGCGCCCACCTCCACGGCCTCCGCGCCGGCGTCTCTCACGCCCTCCCCCTCTACCCCAACGACCCCATCGTCCTTCCCAACCTCTGCGCCCTCACCAAAACCGCCCGCAACTTCTAACCCCCTCCCCACCGCGCCAAGGCCTTCCCAATTACCAATTACCAAATTACCAATTACTCCTCCCGCACATCCGCGCGCTGTACTTCCTACAACCCCAGCACC
>JBEHXY010000159.1:0-8333 GCA_048498455.1 Planctomycetota bacterium
GCCGCCGAAGATTTCATCGATCGTGAACAACTGCACCTTCGGGAATTGGCTCTCGTGCGCCTTGGCCACGTCCGGGTTCCGCGGGCGATAGTAATTCTTCGCGATGATCTCCTGGGCCTCCGGCGTGTAGAGGAACTTCAGGTAGTCCTCCGCCACCTTGCTCACGCCGTCCTTCTCCGCGTTCTTGTCCACCACCGAAACCGACGGCTCCGCGAGGATCGAAATCGTCGGCGTGATGATCTCGAACTTGTCCGCCCCGAATTCCTTGAGCGACAAATACGCCTCGTTCTCCCAGTTGATCAGCACGTCCCCCTGCCCGCGCTGGGCGAAGGTCACCGTCGATCCCCGCGCCCCCGAATCCAGGATCGGCACGTGCTTGTACAGCTCCGTGACAAACGCCTTGGCCTTGCCCTCATCGTTGTTGTTCTGCTTGAGCGCCCAGCCCCACGCCGCCAGGTAATTCCAGCGCGCCCCGCCCGACGACTTCGGGTCCGGCGTGATCACCGACACCCCCGGCTTCACCAGGTCGCCCCAGTCCTTGATCCCCTTGGGATTCCCCTTGCGCACCAGGAACACGATGGTGCTGGTGTAGGGGGCGCTGTTCTCCGGCAGGCGGCTGATCCAGTTCTCCGGCAGCAGGTGGGCTTCCGACGCCAGGGCATCGATGTCCGCCGCCAGGGCCAGCGTCGCCACATCCGCCTTGCCGCCGTCGATAATCGATCGCGACTGCTTGCCCGACCCGCCATGCGACTGCTTCACCGTCACACTGTTGCCGGTGTGGGCCTTGTAGCTTGCCGCAAACGCTGTGTTGATATCGACATACAGCTCGCGGGTGGGATCGTACGAAACGTTGTAAAGGGTGTAGTTCTCCGCCCGGGCAACCGGGGCGCACACAATCAGGGAAGCACTGGCAAGACCGAGCGCCAACATGACCAGGAGGTTCTTCAACATGGGGTGTCCTTCGTAAGGGAGGGGGAGGTACCGGAAACAAACAGTGCGGGGGCAGCGGTTAGCGGCGACAGCAACAGTTCATAGGAACCTCCGAGCGAAGAACGACGCCGAAGCGAACACCCTGTTTTCCTACAGGCAAGATGGGTCATATGGTACCCCGCCCCCCGCCGCTGTCAACCGGTTTTGGAACTATTCCTACCGATTTACTGTGACGATGCTCTAACTGCCTGCAGGAACATCGGTTGTTGCTGGTGCGGGACGCTCCAGGAGGCGCGACACCTGCTCCGCCACCCGGTCCGCTGCCAGCGCCGTGTTCGTCGGCGCCAGCGGCGCCGTCAGCTCCGCCAGCTCCCGCGACATCTGTTCCCGCAGCTCCGGCCGCGACAGCAGCTCGATGCACTCCCGCGCAATGGGCAGCGGCGAACCATAGAAAGGAATGAACTCCGGCACCATCTCCCGCCCCGCCAGGATGTTCACCAGCGCGATGTAGGGCGTGTTGATCAGAAACCGCGCAAACAGGTGCCACTTCCACCACGCCACCGCATACATCACCACCATCGGCTTGTGGTGCCGCGCCACCTGCAGCGTCGCCGTCCCCGACTTCGTCAGCACCAGGTCCGCCCATCGGATGATCGCATCGCCGTGCCCCACGCGGATGTCGATGGGCGTGTTCGACTGCCGCAGCAGGTGCCGAATCTGCCACGCCCGCTCCTCCGACGGTGCCGCCGCCACGAACGTCGCCCGCGGAAACCGCCCCTTGATCTCCGAGAGCACCGCCAGCATCGGCGGCATGTGGTTGGCGATCTCCGCCCGCCGGCTCCCCGGAAAAATCGCCACCTTCGGATCGCCCCTGGGCAGCGGCGGATCCAGCAGCGCCGGATCGGTCTCCGCCGCGTTCGCCGGAAAGTCGAACATCGGGTGCCCCACGTACGCCGCGTGGACCTGCCGCTCCTGGAAATACTTTTCCTCAAAGGGCAGCACGCAGCACAGCGTGTCGACGCTGGCGGCGATCTTCTTCACCCGCCACGGCCGCGACGCCCACACCTGCGGGGCCACGTAATAGCACACCGGAATCTTCTGCTCCCGCGCGATCCGCGCGATCCGCAGGTTGACCGTCGAGGAATCGATCGGCACCACCACATCCGGCTTCAGCGCCAGCAGCTCCCTGCGAATTTCCCGGAGCAGCCCAAACCAGTACCGGCTTTGCGTGAACAGCGCCCCCACCAGCATCGCCGACCGCGCCACCGGATTCGCCAGCAGCCGGCACCCCGCCGCCTCCATCTTCGGCCCGCCCACCCCCACAAAACGCGCCTCGGGATACCGCCGGCGCAAGGCCGCAATCAGCGACGCCCCCAGGGCATCGCCGGAGTGTTCCGCGGCGGTCACAAAAAACGTCGGCACACAAACTCCTGTGCGGGTCACGAAGAAGATACCGAACCGCCGCCGATAAGGGTAATGTCGCCCCAATCGCTTTCTTCTTGGCAGATGCCCCCCGCTCCCGCATGCTGGAGGCGCCTTTCCGGAGAAGTCCATGTCCGAGCTCGCCTACACGGTCCGCGCGCAACGCCGCTTCGGCGACCGCCTGGGCATCCTCGCCCTCGCCGGCAGCCTCCTCATGACCTTCACCTCCTTCGTCGCCATGGTCCTGTGCGCCACGCTGGACATGCCAACCGGGGCAGCCCTCGCGATCCTGGTCATCGGCACCTTCTGGGTCGCCGGCGAACACCTGCTCTGGCTCTATGGCCTGGTGCTCGTGACGCGCCGCGGCCCCTGGGGCAAGGTCGGGGTCCTCGGCTGGCTGACGCGCATCGCCGCCATCGGCAACTTCCTCTGCATCATGGGCGTGGCGGGGTGCTTCCTCTGGGCCACCGCCGAATCCGGCTTCGAAGCCCTCATCGTGGCCCTCTTCATCACCGTCGGCGTCGGCATTTTCCGGCTCGCGGGCATCACCGGCGGCGGCATCGCCCTCCTGCGCTGGGCCGCCGTCACCCGCCGCACCTGGCCCTGGCGCGTCGTCCTCGGCGTCCTGCTCGCCTACGCCTTTCTCGCCTGCGGCCTGCTGCTGGCGTTCCTGCTGAATTTCGCCAGCATCCGCGGCGCGGACAGTCTCCTGGGCATCACCGAAATCATCCTCTGCGCGGCGGCCGTGCTCGGCATGCCCGTCACCAGTGCGATCCTGGTCTGGCTCTATTTCCTCTCCCCCGACACCCTGGAGGGAACCCCCGACCACGCCTTCCCCGTCGAACTCCAGGCCGCCCAGCCCCAGCCCCTCAACCTCACCCCGTGACCAGCACGTCCATCGGCGTCCAGTTTTCCAGCCGCACCACGAAGGTGTATTCCGGAAAATCATCCAAGGCATAATGCAGCGCGAAGACCGGGTGGTTGTCCGTCGGATGCCGCCAGATTTCCACCGCTTCCAGTGTCGCGTGCGGCCACAGGTTCCGCGGGCTGGAGCGCGGATCCGCATTCCGCAGCAGCGGCTCAATCGCCGGGCGAAGACCCTCGTAACGCAGCTGCAGATCCGCAATCAACAAACGAAGATCCCCCGCCGGCCCCGCCTGGTCCCCTTCGATCGTCAGGTGCAGCGGCTCGGCTTGCGGAAACAGCGCAAAGGGCTCGGTGGTGCGCCACAACCCCTCCGCCACCTGCTCCAGCGGCCCCAGCGCCGGGTCATCCACGTGCGGCGGCTGGTGGAGGAGCGAATCGGACAGACGCTGACGCAACAAATGAAGCAAACCCATGGGGCACCTCCATGTGCGAGCCATTGTACCGATCGCCCTCGCTCCGAAGCACGGAAAATCTCAACCCCTGGGGGAGGGTAGTTCTGAGGAGGGCGCTTCCCCCCGACCGTCGAAAGCAAAGCCCCAAAAACCACCCGCCAAGCACGATGCCCGCCCGCCCGCCCCAACGCCGCCGGTTGCACCCTCAAAAAAGAAAGGCCCCCACCCCGGCCGCGTCTATCGGGGAAAGCGAGGTGCGTATGCAAATGCGTCCCATCCTGGCGGCAGGGCTGATGGCCTTCCTGGCCGCCCCCGGCGCCTGGGCCGACGTGGTGCCGGTGGAACGCGTCGAGGGCAAGGTCCTCTTTCACGGCCTGCTGGTCGATGAACAGGCCCGGCCCGTCCGCGGCGCCAAGTACCAGGTCTATCGCTGGCAATGGCCCCAGGAGTCCCTCGAGACCGAGGGCCTGACCCGCGCCGACGGCAGCTTCGATGTCGGACCCGCAGCGTCCGACGAAGAGGGCCGGGTGGCACGCATGGTATTCTTCGATGTCCCCGGAAAAGGCTGGGCCTGGCGCGCCGTCGATGACCGCACCCTGGAGCTCTACCTGCGCGGCCTGCGGGTCATCGTGAAGCCCGCCGCACCCGTGGCAGGCGTCGTGAAGGACGAGCACGGCGCTCCCGTGCCCGGAGCCCTCGTCGACGCGCGGGTGCGGGATGAAACCTTCGGCTATCTCACCCCCGGTCCCATGGATGGCCGCGCCGTCACGACCGATGCCGCCGGCCGTTTCCTGCTCGACCGCATACCCGCCGGCGCGCGGGTCTCCTTGCACGTCCGCTCCGCCGCCGGCGCCCATTCCATGATCGCCGCCTATGGCTTCGACGTGTACCCCGTGCGCGCCGGAATGCAGGATGTCGAGCTGGTCGTGCGCCCGGCCGGCGAGGTCCGCGTGCAACTCATGGCCGCGGGCAAAGCGCTGGAACGTGCAGGCGTATGGCTCGAAGCCGGCGAAGCCCAGCGCCGCGAACTGCCCGTGCGCCTCAAGACCGACGCCCGGGGCGTGGCCCTCTTCGCCGCCCTCGAGCCCGGCCAGTGGACCTTCTCCGGAGGCCGTCAGCCCGAATTGACCGAAGGCGTCCTGATGACCGCCACCACGCCCGTCGGGCGCGGACAAACCCGCACCCTCGCGCTCGACGTGGTCAGGGGCGGCGAGGTCCACGGCCGCCTGCTGGATCTCGAGACCCAGCGCGGAATTCCCGGCATGGTCGAAGTGCTGCAGGCCGGCCGCCCCCTGCGCCCTGTGTACGCAGCCCCCGATGGTGCGTTCAACCTGCGCCTGCCCGCCGGAGAATACGCCTTGGAGTCCTATGGCTCCGAAGGCGGCCAGGGAAAAACCTATCGCCAGGCGGTCAAGGTCGTCGACGGCGAAGCTGCCGCGCTGGAGCTGCCCATCCACGCGCGGGCCATGCTCAAGGGCCAGCTCCTGGATGAATCCGGCAAGCCCCTCGCGGGGATCGTCGTCGCCCGCTCCACCGCGCTCCTGACCGACGACGCCGGCCGCTTTGCGCTCGAGGCGCGAAATGCCGGCGAGGACTTTACCGACTACGGCGTCGCAATGAACCGGAACCGAACCCTTGGCCGCGGCTTTGTCCTCACCGGCAAGGAGCACGGCGAGCTGCGCCTGGAACTCGCGCCCATGGGATCCCTGGAAGGACGCATCGTCGATGCCGCCGGCAACCCCGCCCCCGATGCCGAGGTGTCGCTGGGAATCCGCGCCCTCAACGGCGGGTGGGATTCGCCCGGCATGTGGGTGTGGGAACGCACCGTGAGCAAGGATGGCCGTTTCCGCTTCGCGCCCGTCCCCCCGGGATTGCCCGTGGACCTGATGGTCAACCGCCGCACGGAACAGGCCCTGGTCAAGCTCGGTGACCTCGCCCCCGGCGACGATCGCGATGTCGCCAACGTGGTGCTCCACGAACGCGGCGCCGCCACCCAGACAGCCCGGCCCGGCGCCCCGGTGGACACCGCCCTCTGGGATGGCCAGATCGCCGGCCGCGTCATCGATGAAAAGGGACAGCCCCTCGTGGGAGCCAGTGTCTATCCCCGCCTCCCCACCGGCGGCGGCACCGGCGATGAGACCGACATCCACGGCGGCTTCGTCGTCAAGGGCGTCCCGCGCGAAGGCGCGGCAGAGCTGTTCGCCTCCCTCGACCGGCGCTCCGGAAGCGCCCGCCTCGAACCCGGAAAAGGGCGCCAGCTGAAAATCCTGCCACAGGCCTTTGAACTGCTCGGCAAGCCCGCCCCCGCCCTGCTGATCGAAAACTGGATCGTCGCCGGGCCCGCCGGCAAAGACGGCCAGGGCCCCGCCTCCTGGCAGGATTTCCGCGGAAAGGTCGTGCTGCTGCATGCCGGCGTCTGGCGGAAACGGGGCGGAAGCGAGGTCGAGTTGGTGAAGGGTTTCCTCGAACGCCACCGCGCCCAGGGGCTCGAAGCGGTCACCGTCCACATCGACCAGGATGCCGAGCCCGGCGAATTGAAGGCCTATGCCGAGCGCTTTGGCATCGACTGGGCCTTCGGCGTCGATGCCGATCCGCGAAAAGTCGTGGGGCTCCAGGGACGCACCGAAAACGGCGCGCTCGAGTCCCTCCTGGCCGGCCCGGGATTCTTCCTGGTCGACAAGCTGGGAATCCTGCGGGCCGCCCCCGGATGGCGCGAGATGGACGACGTCATCGAAAAACTGCTCGCCGAGTAGCCGCCGCCGCCGCGGAAAACCCGTTGCCTAAAAAAGCTGCCCGGCGCGCCCCTTCACCGGCCACAACCGCCAGGCCGCGCTCTTACGCGTGGATCGCCCGCTTCAGCGACGCCATCGCCGCTTCACGCACCGCCTCCGGCAGCGTCGGATGCGCATGGCACGTCCGGGCGATGTCCTCCGCGCTGCCCGCGAATTCCATCACCGCCGCCGCTTCTGGAATCATCGACGACGCCTGCGTCCCCAGGATGTGCACCCCCAGCAGACGGTCCGTCTTCGCGTGCGCCAGCACCTTCACGAACCCGTCCGTCTCCGCCATCGCCAGCGCCCGCCCGTTCACGCGGAAATTGAACTTGCCCACGTTGTACGGAATGTTTTCCTGCTGCAGCTGCTGCTCCGTCCGGCCCACCCACGCCAGCTCCGGCGCCGTGTACACCACCGCCGGAATGATGTTGTAGTTCACGTGACCCGCTTTCCCCGCCAGCAGCTCCGCCACCGCCACCCCCTCGTCCTCCGCCTTGTGCGCCAGCATCGGCCCGAAGATCACGTCGCCGATCGCATAGATGTTCGGCACGTTCGTCTGAAAATGATCGTTCACCCCCACCCGCTTGCGCTCATCCAGCTTCACGCCCGCGGCCTCCAGGTTCAGCCCCTCGGTGTAAGGCCGCCGTCCCACCGACACCAGGATCACGTCCGCGATCTCCGTCTGCTGCTTGCCCTCCCAGTCAAACGTGACCGTCAGCGCCCCCTTCTCCTCTTTCGCCCCCGTGAACTTGGCCGCTGTGTAAATCGTCAGCCCCTGCTTCTTCAGCACCTTTTCCAGCCCGTTCGCCATCTCCGTGTCGCTGCCGGCGACGATCTGCGGAAGCATTTCCAGCACCGTCACCTTCGTCCCCATGCGCGACCACACCGACCCCATCTCCAGCCCGATGGCGCCCCCGCCGATCACCACCATGCGCTGCGGAATCTCCGGCAAGGCGATCGCGTGATCGGAATTGATGATCCGCTTGCCGTCAAATTTCAAAAACGGAAGTTCCACCGGCGCCGAACCCGTGGCGATGAGAAAGTGCTTCGCCGTCAGTTTCTGGGCGCTTCCATCGGCCCCCGTCACCTCGATCTCCGTCGGCGAGGTGAATTTCGCCATGCCGACGATCTTCTCGATCTTGTTCTTCTTCATCAGCCCCGAGACGCCGGAGGTCAGCGTCTCGACCACCTTGTCCTTGCGCGCCATCAGCGTCTTGAGGTCCGGCCGCGGGTTGTCCACCAAAATGCCCATTTCCGCAAAATGGTGCTTGGCCAGGTACAGCTTCTCCGTGGCATCGAGCAATGCCTTCGAAGGAATGCAGCCCACCCGCAGGCACGTGCCGCCAAAACGGTTTTCCTTGTCGATGCACGCCGTCTTGAGCCCAAGCTGCGCCGCCCGGATGGCAGCCACATACCCGCCCGGACCGGCGCCGATCACGATCAGGTCGTAAGCAGACGAACCGGCGGCGGCCGACGCGGAGGGGGTAGAGGAAGTGGTTTCGGGCACAGCGGACTCCTTCGGGGTCAAAGTAACGGCACCCCATTTTACGCGCCCCCCGACCACGTGTCAGGACATCCCCAAATCGACCCACCCAACCGGAAAACCCTCCCCCCAAAAACCGCCCGCCCCCCTTCCATCCAGCGCGCACAACTTGGCAGCAAAAAGGTTTGAAGTAACCCCAAAATAAATCCCCCAACCCCCTCAGCCCCAACCGCTTATCAAAATTCCCCCTGGTTCGTGTGCGCACAAACTGGGCGCGACCCCCCTCTATAGCCAGCAAAAGGAGCGCGCCCCATGACTCAAAGCATTTGTGATCATTTGTGCAATTTGTGGGAAACCCCCGTCGTCCCCCCCAAAAAAATCCGTGTTCATCCCTGTTCATCTGTG
>JBEHXY010000160.1:0-8269 GCA_048498455.1 Planctomycetota bacterium
GCGGGATGGGAAGGGTGGATTGAGATTCGGGGGGCGGGATTGGGAGGGGGTCCGAGATTCGGGGGGCGGGATCAGGAGGGTGGGGTGAGACTTGGGGGGGTTACGGGGCGGTGGGGTTGGGGTTTTCGAGGGGGTTGGCGGTGTGGGTTTTACAGGGGAAGACGAGGCTGGCGATGATGGAGAGGGCGAGGGAGCCGATGATGACGGCGAGGGAGAGCCACTCGTGGACGCGCCACTGGGGGTCGGGGGTGTGGGCGAAGTGGGCGTAGGCGTGGGAGGCGAGGGGGAGGAGCATTTTGATACCGACGAAGGCGAGGATGAAGGCGAGACCGTGACGGAGGTAGTGGAACTTGTCCATGATGCCGGCGAGGAGGAAGTACATGGAGCGGAGGCCGAGGATGGCGAAGACGTTGGAGGTGAAGACGAGGAAGGTGTCCTTGGTGATGCCGAAGATGGCGGGGATGGAGTCGAGTGCGAAGACGAGGTCGGTGATTTCGATGCAGACGAGGACGACGAAGAGGGTGGTGGCGAAGCGTTTGCCGTTGATGCGGGTGAAGAAGTTTTTGCCTTCGAAGCCCGGGTGAACGGGGAGGAGGGCGCGGGCGAGGCGGACGCCCATGGATTTGGAGGGGTCGCCCTGCTCATTGGAGAAGAACATTTTAAAGCCGGTGAAGAGGAGGAAGGCGCCGAAGAGGTAGATGATCCAGTGGAACTGCATGAGCAGTGCGCCGCCGATGAGGATCATGGCGGCGCGCATGGCGAGGGCGCCGAGGACGCCCCAGAAGAGGACGCGGTGCTGGAGGGGCGGGGGCACGCGGAAGAAGTTCATCAGGACGACGAAGAGGAAGACGTTGTCGGCGGAGAGGGAGAGTTCGACGAGGTAGCCGGTGATATAGAGGATGGCGGCGTGGGGGCCGGTGGTGGGGTGGTAGGCCTGTTCTGCGGGGTTGGCGAGGAGCTGGGGATCGGTGATGACGCCGAGGTCGAACCAGTGGTGCTGGTAAGCGAGGTAAATGACACCGATAAAGGCGAGGGCGAGCGCGATGGGGACGAAGGCCCCGATGGCGGCTTCCTTGAGCTGGATGGTGTGGGGCTTGCGGTGAAGGACGAAGAGATCGATGGCGAGCATGGCCAGGACCAGGCCGAGAAAGAAGCCCCAGGCGAGGATTTGCTGCGAGTTCATAGGGAATTCCGGGGACCAAGCCGGGAGGGACCGGCGGAATCTGGAGAATCACTGTATCCATGAATCGGCAGGAAACAACCGGGAGGAGGAGGGGTGGCGTTGGATTTCAAAATAACCGATGATGGATTCGCCTGAGGTTAAGGGAAAGGGGAAAAGGGGCTGGTTTTTGCGGGGTGGTCGGCGTTTCGTCGCTTGTAGGCGGGGCAGCGTGTTCCGCCGGGCGTAAGGAAGCAGGGCGGGTGGAGACGTGAGAGAGCGGGGCCCGGCACGCTGGGTCCCGAGTGGAACTTTTGAAGAGTCACGAGGAATTGGAGCGACAGATGCGGCACGTTGCAAATCGGATGAAGCGGGCGATGGGACTGGCGGCGCTGGCGGCGGCGGTGGTGAGCGGCCGTGCGGCATGGGCGGAGGGCATGGCGGACCATGTGCCAGCGGACGCGATGGTGTTTCTGGAATGGCCGGGGACGGATGCGCTGGGGGCGGGGTACAACGGATCGAATTTGAAGGGGATCGTGGAGGCGTTGGATTTGCGGTCGCGGATCGAGAAGGCGATCAGCAGCGAGGCAGCGAACACGGACGATCCGGACACGAAGGCGAAGATGGAGATGGCGCGGGGCTGGGCGGAAGCGGCGGTGCGGAGTCCGGGGATGGTGTACGTGGGGCCGGTGGATTTTTCAGGCGACAAGCCGATGCCGAAGATTGCGATCGTGAGCAAGGTGGGGGCGGCGAAGGCGTCGGAGATGGCGAGCAAGGCGAAGGAAGAGATCGACAAGCAGGAGAAGAAGGAGGGGGAGCCGCCGGTGTCGATCGTGGCGTCGGGGGAATACGTGGTGTTGAACATCGGGAAGGATGTTTCGGCGGAGAAGTGGCTGACGACGGCGCCGGGGGAAGCGCTGGGGGCCTCGGCGAAGTACAAGGGGGCGATGGGGCAGGCGCAGGTGTCGGGGACGTCGGCGTTGACGTTGTATCTCAACGGCGAGACGGCGGTGCAGGCGATCCTGGAAGGGGCGGGGAAGGCGGATGCGGAAGCGCAGCAGTATGCGCCGGTGATCATCGACGCGCTGGGGCTGGGGGCGGTGCGGCAGGCGGCGGGGACGGGCGGTTTTGACGGTCCGAACTGGTCGGGCAAGGCGTTCGTGGGGCTGGAAGGTCCGCGGAAGGGGATTTTCGGGTTCTTCGATTTTCCGCCGCTGACGGCGGACGCGTATGCCTTGGCGCCGTCGGGTGCGGCGTATGCGGCTGCGATGCGGTTTGATGGGAACCGGCTGCTGACGGATGTTCGGGATGCGATCGTGAAGGTGAGCCCGCAGGGGGGCGGCCAGCAGTTCGACATGGTGGTGCGGCAGGTGTACGCGTTCACGGGGGTGGACCTGCAGAAGGATTTGTTCCCGTCGCTGGGGGACACGTTCGTGATTTATGCGAGCCCTGAAAAGGATGGGACGATCCAGCGGATGACGCTTGCGAACAAGCTGAAGGACCCGGCGAAGGGGGAGGAGGCGCTGACGGGGCTGGAGAGCTTTGCGAGCCAGATGATGGCGCAACGTGCGGCGGGCGTCGTGAGCTTCGCGCAGGAACCGCTGGAAGCGCCCAATGAGAAGGTGATGGCGCACCTGGTGACCACGCCGGTGGGCGTGGGGGCGTGGGCGATCAAGGATGGCGTGCTGTATATTTCGGGCGGGAAGGCGGGGATCGAGCAGGCGGTGTCGGCGAAGGGCGGGGGCATCGCGGGCGATGCGGCGTTCAAGGCGCTGCAGGCGAAACTGGGGCAGAAGCCGGTGAGCGGGTTTGCGTACTGCGACCTGACGAAGGTGGGGCCGGGGTATTACAACGCGATCAAAGACGTGTTGACGCAGGCGATGCAGCAGCAGGGCAAGGAGATGCCGGAGCTGCCGGGGTTTGAGAAGCTCAAGCCGTACATGGGGACGGGGATGTCGGTGTGGTGGATGGACACGGCGGGGCTGCACCTGTCGGAGACGGGGCCGTTCCCGGGCTGGAGCGCGATCAACCCGCAGATGGAATTGCAGCTGCGGATGCAGAAGAAGATGATGGGTGTGGAAGAAACGCCCGCGCCGGCCGCACCGGCGACGCCGTAAGCGGAACGTTCGGATAGAGATCGAACAGGGCCCGGAGATCATGGATCTCCGGGCCTTTTTTTTCAGGTCGGCGGGTGGGGCGCGGGGGTGACGGGGAAGGCGCGCGAGGCGCGGTATCGGCGAAAGCCGCCGAGGAGCACGACGGGGGCGAGACAGGCGAGGGCGACGAGCCACCAGGGGAGGGTGAAGCCGCTGTTGAGGGGGTTGTGGAAGGAGGTGGGGAGGGTGCGGAAGGTGGAGAGGGAGAGCGGGCGGAGGATGGGTTGGGAGGCCAGCGCGATGTGCGGCGGGAGGAGGGTGCGGCCGAGATAGGGGCCGAAGCAGTTGATGCCGAGATAGGACTGGCCGATCGAGAGTTCGAGGGAGCGGAACTGGCTGAAGGGGATGGCGATGAGGAGGGGGAGGATGGGGAGCCAGGGGATGAGTCGCGGGCGGAGCATGGGGACATGGTAGGGCGGTGGGTGGTGGCGCGCGAAGGGGAGGGGAGAGAGGGACTGCGAAGAACTTCCCGGAAGGGCCCCGGCCCGCGGTGGGAGCGCGAGCCGGGGCGGGGGGGAAGGAATTGGGAAGCCGGTGAGAAACGGGGGCGCGGTTTAGTGGTGGGGCTTGGCATCGTCGGCGCCGCCGTGGTGGGGAGTGGCGGGGGCGGGGGCGGGCTTGCCGCGGTTGGGACTGGCGACGGCGGGCGGGCGGGGAGCGGGCTTTTGCTTTTGATCGTGAAGTCCGTCATGGCCGCGGGGGAGGGCATCTTCACGGGCGAGGGCGGCGCTGCCGCAGGCGAAGGTGGCGATGAGGGTGAGGATCGTGACGTGGGTCTTCATGGTGAACTCCTGTACAGAGATGGAACAGCACGCGCTGTTCGGAGGAGCCCACAGTAGCGGCGGATTAAAAGTGTGGGTGGGACTGCAGGTTTTGCAGTTGCGGCGGGGCGGGGGAGAGGAGTTTCAGAGGCATTTTTTCAGGGCGCGATCGGGGGGTTATTCGGGGGCGATGGGCAGGGTGAACTGCCACTGGGGGCCGCTGGGTTCGTTGGTGAAGGCGATGGCGCCTGCATGGGCGGCGGCGATTTCGCGGGCGACGGCGAGGGAGATGCCATCGCGGCCGGAGGTGGAGCGGGGATCGGCGAAGAGGGGATCGAGGGCGTCGTTGTGGACCTGGATGAGGAAGGCGAGGCGGCCCTGATCGACGTGGGCGGTGGCGGTGATGGCGGCATCCTTGCGGGCGGCCCGGCGGGCGGAGGTGAGCAGCGCCGCGAGGACATAGGCGGCGCGAGCGGGATCGGCGCGGACCATGGGGAGATTGGCGGGGAGATCGGCGTGGAGGGTGAGGTGTTTTTCCTCGAACTCGCGGCGCAGGGACTGGGCGGCGGATTCGAGGAGGGAGGCGGGCGGGACGGCATCGAGGAGGAGCGGGGCCTTGCCGGAGCGCAGGCGGCCGACGTCGAGGAGGTCGTCGATGAGTGCGTTGAGGCGGTCGGCATCGGCGCGGGCGGTGGCGAGGAGCTCGCGGTGTCGGAGGGAGAGGCGCTGGTTGGAATCGTCGGCGAGGAGGTGGATGGCCATCTGGAGGGAGGTCAGGGGGGTTTTGAGTTCGTGAGAGACGGTGGAGAGGAGTCCGGACTTGGCTTCATCGACCTGGCGCAGGCCGGTGGCATCGACGAGGATGAGGGCGATGCCGCTGAGAGCGCCGGCGGGGGAAAAGAGGGGCGCGGCGTGGGGAAGAAAGAGCATTTCGCGGTTGCTGGAAAAGAACTGGACTGCACCGTGGTAGCCGGTGGGGTCGACGCGGCGGCGGGAGCTGCGGGTTTCTTCGAGCAGGGGGAGGAGCCATTTGTGGGGGAGGGCAGAGGCGGCGGTTTGCGGCAGCATGGCGAAGAGTTCGCGCGCGGGGAGGTTTGCGGACTGGATGACCAGGTCGGGAGAGAAGGTGGCGACGGGGTGGGGGAGGGTGTCGAGGATGGTCTGGAGGGTGGTGGTGTCGGGCGGCGGGGGTGGAGAGGCGCCGGTGGGGAGGGGCAGTGCGGGCGGGCGGTGGATGAGTGCAAAGAGCAGCGCGAGAAAGAGGAGAGGCAGGAGGACGCCGGCGATGATGAGGGCGATGGGAAGCATGGCGGAGATGGTACGCCGGGAAGGCGGAAGGGGAAATGTGGGGGGCGTCGCGGGGGCGGTGTCAGATGCGGTATTTTTTGCGGCGGCGCCAGAGGGTGGCGGTATCGATGCCGAGGATTTCGGCGGCTTCTTCGAGGGATTTGGTCTGTGCGAGGACGCGGCGGATGTAGAGTTCTTCGAGTTTGTCGAGGGGGATGAGGGGGCCATCGGAGGCGAGGGGGTCGGGGGTTCGGAGGGCGAGGGAGCCGGGGAGGAGCTCGGGGGTGATGGTTTCGGTGGCGGCGAGGATGGCGCAGCGTTCGACGACGTTGCGGAGCTCGCGGATGTTTCCGGGCCAGTGGTGGGTGCGGAGGACGTTGGCGGCTTCGGGAGAGAAGCCGAGGACCTTGCGGGGTTTGTTGCGGGTGAAGAAGGCGAGCATGCGTTCGGCCATGGGGACGATGTCGTCCTTGCGGTCGCGGAGCGGGGGGAGTTCGATCTGGATGACGTTGAGGCGGTAGAGGAGGTCTTCGCGGAAGCGTCCTTCGGCGACGGCTTTTTCGAGGTTGACGTTGGTGGCGGTGATGACGCGGATGTCGGCCTTGCGGGTGATCTGTTCGCCGACCCGTTCGTATTCGCGGTCCTGGATGAAGCGGAGGAGCTTGGGCTGGATGGAGATGGGGAGGTCGCCGATTTCATCGAGGAAGAGGGTGCCGCCTTCGCAGGCGGCGATGCGTCCCTGGTTGTCGCGGAGGGCGGAGGTGAAGGCGCCTTTGACGTGGCCGAAGAGTTCGGATTCGAGGAGTTCGGGGGAGAGGGAGGGGCAGGCGACGGTGGCGACGGGCTTTTCTTTTCGAGGGGACCAGGCGTGGATGGCGCGGACGAGGACGCCTTTGCCGGTGCCGGACTCGCCGCGGATGAGGACGGTTGCGTCGGTGGTGGCGACCTGCTGGGCGAGGTGGATGGCGCGTTGCATGGCGGGGGAGGTGGTGGTGGCAAAGTCGGCTTCGGGCCCGGCGGCGTTGAGGCCGAGGGAATCCTGGAGGGAGGCGACTTTTTGTTCGAGTTTGCGAAGGTCGGCGATGCGGCGGGTGACGAGTTTGACCTGTGCGGGGGTGAAGGGCTTGGGGAGGTAGTCGGCGGAGCCGGCGCGCATGGCCTGGATGGCGGTGTCGATGGAGGCGTAGGCGGTGATGACGACGATCTTGAGCCAGGGGGATTGAGCGAGGAGTTGGGGGATGAGGTCGAGGCCGCGTTCGGCGCCGAGGCGGAGGTCGACGAAGGCGAGGTCGAAGGCGCGGCGGGAGGATTCGGCGAGGGCATCGGCGGGATTGGAGACTGCGGTGACGTGGTGGTGGTCGTCCTCCAGGCAGATGGAGAGGGTTTTCCGGATATTGATTTCGTCATCGATGACGAGGATGGAGAGGGGGAAAAGTGGCGGTACGGCCTCGCTCATTCGCAGAACTACCTATGCGCAAAAGAGTTAGTCGGCTAATTATGGGGGCTCGGGAAGGTTTACGCAAGATGGAAATGGCAAGATGGGGAACCTTGCGGCAGAGGGGCGGTTTGCGGGGCCTTTGCGTTGGAGAGAATTGGCCGGAATAGAGGGTCGGCGCGTGTTGAGGGACGTGCGGGTTGGGGTGTCAGCGAGCCGCGGGTTGCGGGGTGTTTTTGGCCGGGAGGGTGGCGCCGGCTTGTTTGATGAGGGCGTCGGTGTCGATCTCGGGGAGATGGTGGGCCTTGAGGAAGTCGTTGGTGGGTTTGAAACGATCGGCGAGCAGGTCCCACCTCAAGAACTCGGCGTG
Source organism: Planctomycetota bacterium (assembly GCA_048498455.1). Classification (GTDB taxonomy): domain Bacteria; phylum Planctomycetota; class Phycisphaerae; order WQYP01; family WQYP01; genus CALCHA01. The sequence continues at coordinate 7,169 of JBEHXY010000160.1, forward strand.
GGCATCGTGAAAGGCGACATTGATGCCTTCGGTGGTTTTGGCGGAGGGCTTTTCATAGACGAGGACGAGGGAGGTGTCGGCATCATTGCTCATGTTTTTGCCGAGGTAGACGAAGTCGCAGTGGTCGGCGAGTTGTTTGGCGAGGTCGCCGGCCTTCATGTCTTTGATCTGGTCCTCGGAGAGTTGGAGCGGGGGGGTGCCAGCGCGCTTGGTGACGAAGGACCTGGGCAGGGCGGAGCCATCGGCGAGGAAGGTGGAGAGGTCGTTGGGGAAATGGTCATCGTGTTCAGCGCCGTAGATGACGCAGAGCTGGGCGAGGGCGCGGGCGCTGGCGACATCGGCGGCGCGGTTGGAAAGTTCACGGGCACGGGCGAGGGAGGGCAGGAGGATGGCGGTTCCCATGGCGGTGACGGCCACGACCTGGCTGCCCTTGCGGGTGCCGAGGAATTCGGCGCCGGGGAAGGCGGAGCGGGAAAGGCTGTGCGCGCCCGCGGAATTGATCCAGGAGGCGGAGAAACTGGGGGAGAGGAAGGGGGCGGCCTGCTGGGGCGTCGGGAAGAGGTCGTCGGGAAGATCGATGTTCGCCAACAGTCGGGCGGCAGGGATGAGGGCGAGGAGGGACTGCTGGAACTCGGGGTAGAGCTCTGCGGCGTCGGCGTAGGCGAGGCTGGAGAGTTTTTCGGGGAAGGGTTTGCGGAGGGCGGCGAAGGTGGGATTGGTGGAGAGGTCGGGTTTGGCGGGAGCAGCCTGGCCGAACTGGAGGGCGGGGACGAGGCCTTCATCGGTGGAGACGAGGAATGCATCCTGCGAGAGGGCGTAGTCGATGGTGCCTTGCGGCAGGTGGATCTGGGTGACCTGGCCGGCGGCGGTGGAGGTTTTCTCCAGGGTGATTTGCGGGGGAAGGAGGCCTTGAATCCTGGCTTCGAGCGTCCGGAGGGTGGCGGCGAAGGTGGCGCGGTCTTTGAGTTGGAGGAGGAGGACGGGGGGCTGGGAGATGCCGTCGATGAGCGGGGCGCGGTAGACGACGAGGAGGTTGCCCATGGGGGCGAGGAGGTCTTTGTCGAGGTCGAGGGTGGTGGCGTCGTGGAATTGCTGGAGGGC
>JBEHXY010000161.1:0-8246 GCA_048498455.1 Planctomycetota bacterium
ATCACGCTGCCGGACGAAGTGGTGGCGTACATTGCGCGGCGTGTGGAATCGAACACGCGGGAGCTGGAGGGGGCGATCACGAAGATCCAGGGCTATGCGATGCTCAATGGCGGGACGTATGACATGGACGTGGCGCGTTCGGCGCTGGGGGATGTGATTCCGCCGTCGGAACGGATCGTGTCGATCCAGCAGATCATCGATGCGGTGACGCGGTTCTACAACGTGCGGCTGGCGGATTTGCAGAGCAAGAAGCGGCACAAGTCGATTGCGCTGCCCCGGCAGGTGTGCATGTACCTGGCGCGGCAGAAGACGCGGTATTCGCTGGAGGAGATCGGGGGGTACTTTGGCGGGCGGGATCACACGACGGTGATGCACGCGATCCGGACGGTGGGGGACAGCCGGCAGGCGGATGAGCAGTTCGCGGCGCAGGTGGAGCGGATTGAGGCGATGCTGCTGCCGACGGGGAACGGGGGATCGCAGGCGGCGGCGGGGTGAGGGGGGGGTGAGATCGGCGAGGCGATGGGGGACTTATCGCTCACCGAGATGGAGTCTGCGTAATTTCTCGGCCTGGCTGATGCGGCGTCGGCGAGCTTCCAACTCGCTTCGAGCGGCCAGCAGGCTCACGCGCAGCGCGGGCAGGCCCTGCATGGCGCCGTGGCGGCGTTCCACATCGGCGAGGAAATCGGCAACCCGGTCCATATCGGGAATTTCTGTGATCCACACGAGCGCGCGGGTCCAGGCGTCCATGGCAGCGGGAAAATCGCCTTTCATCATGACGGCGACGGCAACGACGAGATTGGCAATTTTGAGCATCGGCCAGAGGGCCATGGCCTCTTGAGCGGCGGAGATGGCCTCGTCGGGACGTCCTTCGAGGAGGAGACACTCGGCGAGATCACCATAAGCGGCGGCCACGGTGCTCGGTGCGGCGCCAGGAATCTGGGTGGCATGGAGTAAGTCTCCGACAGCCCCCTCGATGTCGCCGAGTGAATGACGTGCTCCCCCACGGCGGACGTAGGCCTGGCAGACGAGTTGCCGCGGTGATGCCTCGGCTGCGATGAACACCTTGGCGTCGGCAACGGCGGCCTCGTGGGTGGCGAGGATCCCGGCGTAGCCGATCACGGCCGTGAAGTCGCACACGGCGCCGGCATGATCCCCGACCTTGTTGCGGTACTTTCCCCGCGCCATCCAGGCGCTGCAGCGAATCCAGAGCGGGGGCTCTCGCATGCTCGTGGCATCGGTGATGAGATTCCAATGGGCCAGTGCGCCGTCATCGTCCCCAAGATCGTGCAAGAGGAGGGCGCGATTGAAGGCCGCAATGGAGTACTGACGAGGATCGGCATCGGGTTCGGCGAGCACTTCGGCGTACGCCCGCAGCGCCGCTGCCGGATTTCCGCCAGCCATCGCGAGCATTCCCCGTTCCACCAGCATTTCGATTCGGGTGGAGATCGCAGGAGTGGGCATAGGCCGCTCTGGTCAGGGCACGGTCTTCATGCAGCGCTTGGAGGGCACGACGGGGCTCGGTGCCGTCACCGCTTGTCGATCGGCACGTAGTGCTTGTCGACGGGGCCGGTGTAGATCTGGCGGGGGCGGGCGATGCGGCTGGTCGGCTCCTCGTTCTGTTCCTTCCAGTGGGCGATCCAGCCGGGCAGGCGTCCGATGGCGAACATGACGGTGAACATGCTCGTGGGGATGCCCATGGCCCGCATGATGATGCCGCTGTAGAAATCGACGTTCGGATAGAGCTTCCGGGCGACGAAGTAGTCGTCCTTCAGCGCCTGCTCTTCAAGCCGGCGGGCGATGTCGAGGAGCGGGTCTTTCACGTTGAGCTTGGTGAGGACGCGGTCGGAGATGCCCTGGAGCATTTTGGCGCGGGGGTCGTAGTTTTTGTAGACGCGGTGGCCGAAGCCCATGAGGCGGACGCCGGAGCCTTTCTGCTTGGCCATCTCGATGTACTTGTCGGCGGTGAGGCCGCCCTTGTGGATTTGTTCGAGCATCTCGAGGACTTCGACGTTGGCCCCGCCATGGAGGGGGCCCCAGAGGGCGCAGACGCCGGCGGAGACGCTGGCGAAGAGGTTGGCCTTGGAGGAGCCGACCATGCGGACGGTGGAGGTGGAGCAGTTCTGCTCGTGGTCGGCGTGGAGGACGAAGATGAGGTTGAGGGCTTTTTCGATTTCGGGATCGACCATGTGCTGGTCGTGGGGCATCGAGAACATCATGTGCAGGAGGTTGGCGCAGTAGCGGAGCTTGGGATCGGCGTAGATGTAGGGCAGGCCGTGGAGGCGGCGGTAGATGAAGGCGGCGATGGTGCGGATCTTGGAGATGAGGCGGGCGGCGGCTTCCTCGAAGAGTTCATCGCCCTTGAGGGAGGACATTTCGGCGTGGAAGCAGCCGAGGGTGTTGATCATGGCGGAGAGCATGGCCATCGGGGGGGCGTCGGCGGGGAATCCTTCGAAGTGGTGCTTCATGGCTTCGTGGAGGTGGGCGTTGGCGGTGAGGCGGGAGCGGAAGCGGGTGGATTCCTCCTGGTTGGGGAGGCGTCCGAAGATGAGGAGCCAGGCGACCTCGATGAAGTCGGGGTTGCCGGCGAATTCCTCGATGGGGATGCCGCGGTAGCGGAGGATGCCCTTGTCGCCGTCGATGAAGGTGATGGCGGACTGGCAGGAGCCGGTGTTGCCGTAGCCGGGATCGAGGGTGATCAGGCCGGTATCGGCGCGGAGTTTGGTGATGTCAAAGCCCTTTTCTCCCTCGGTGCCGACCACCAGGGGGAGGTCCAGCGGTTTGCCATCAACAACCAATTGAACGGTATTGGACATGGGCGGCCCTTATGAAATCCGACAACCCGATACTTAACGCAGGCGAGGGTTTCGCACAAGTATCCAAGGGTTGGGGGGCGAAAAAGGGGCAAAACGTTGCCCTGATTGGGGAAATTTCTGGGAACGGGACTGCGGGTTTGCCAGGCTGCGTCCGATACACCCTTATCGCACTGGAGTTTACACCGGGTTTTGGCCGGCTTGCCACCGGTCCACATTGGCAGGGAGAAAGTGATGAACCTGTCGCCGTTCTTCGACTGGTTTTCCGGCGGTTCGCAGCCCTACATGCGGCTGGCGGATTGCATGAACCATGACTATTTCTGGGTCGGGCTGACGGTGGCGCTGGACCTGGCGGTGGCATGCGGCTACATGATGATCGCGGCGCACTGGTGGCGGAATTGCCGCACCATGCCCGACACGCCGGCGCGCAGCGCGCTGAACAACATGCGGAACATTTTCGCGTTCTGCGGGCTGTGCGGGTACGTGTTCATCCCGATCAAGATGATCTGGCCGGCGTGGCGGCTGTACGACCTGTTCATGCTGGCGCTGGTCTACTGGACCTGGCGGTATGCCTGGAACGCGCGGGACCTGAAGGTGATTTACTCGGAGCTGGGGCGTTCGACGAAGCTGGCCCAGGACCTGGATAAGATCCGCGAAGAATCGCGGCAGAAGAGCTTGTTTCTCAACTCCCTGAGTCACGACCTGCGCACGCCGCTGAATGGGCTGGTGCTGCAGACGGCGCTGGCCCGCATGGCCGCCCAGAAGGGGGATCTGGCGATGACGCAGAACGCGCTGGACGAGATTGAGGGGGGCACCCGGGCGACGGCGGAGCTGCTGGATCGCCTGCTGGAATATGCCCGCGCCAACGCGATGGACGAGCGCAATTGCGTCCGCACGTTCAACCTTCGCCACCTGGCGGAGCAGGTCTGCAAGACGCACCATGCGCTGGCGGCGGGCAAGAAGCTGGAGCTTTTGATCAAGATTCCCGGCGACCTGTCCCTGAACAGCGATGCGGTCAAGCTCGAACGCATCCTGACCAACCTGGTCAACAACGCCATCAAGTTCACGCCCTCCGGCAGCATCACGCTGGACGTGGAGCGCTCGGAAGCGGGAGTGGAACTGCAGGTGATCGACACGGGGATCGGGATCGCGGAGGTCGACCAGGGCAAGCTGTTCCAGGAATTCTTCCAGGCGGGCAACGCGGAGCGCGACCGTTCGAAGGGCTTTGGCCTGGGATTGGCGATCGCCCGGCGGCTGGCGCTGCAGCTTGGCGGGGACCTGACGGTCGACAGCGCCCCCGGGCGCGGGGCACGCTTCACGGTGCTGCTCCCGCGCGCGTCGGTTCCGGCACCGGTGTCCGGCGCGGGCAACGCCAGGCCGGAACTGGTCGCGTCCTCGTGATTTGACGACGTCCCCGCACCCCGACACCCCTTTGCCTCCCCTTCCCCTGTACCCCCCTACCGGCCATCGAGCACGAAGTGTTGCAACGCCACGCCGACGCCATCGGCATCGTTCGAGGGCACGATGGCGTGGGCCATCTGCTTGGCCGCGTCCCAGCCGTTTTCGGGCGAGACCGCGAGGCCGGCCCACTCCAGCATCTGGAGGTCGTTGGGGGCATCGCCAATGGCCATGACTTCCGAGGGATCGACGCCCAGGCTGGCCGCCACCTTGGCCAGGCCGCCGGCCTTGGTGATGGTGGGGTTCATGATCTGCAGGAGGTGCGGATCGGAGCGGGTCTGGGCGATGCGGTTGCCGAAGCGTTCGACGGCGGCGAGCTCGATGTCGGCGATCCAGGCGGGGTCGCCCAGGAGCATGAGCTTGGTGATCGGCACGGTGAGAAAGGCCTCGATGGGCCCGACGAAATCGGGCGTGAACTGCTTGGCCGTCTCGGTCATGTATTCGGGCACTTCGGAGGTATGGTCGGTGTACCACTTGTCGAGGATTTCGACGCTGACCAGGAGCTCGGGATAGCGTTTGCGGCCCCAGGCGATGACCTTGCGGGCGGTGTTGACATCGAGGGGGACGTGCTCAATGACGCGGCGTTTCGATTCGTTCCAGATGAGGGCGCCGTTGTAGTTCACGGTGGGCGTGGTGAGTTTGAGGGCGTCGTAATAGCCGCGGACGGAGCGCGGGGGGCGGGCGGTAGCGAGCACGACGTGGACGCCCTTTGCGAGGGTCTTGCGGAGGGCGGTGTGGGTTTTGGGGGTGATCGATTTGCGGGTGGTCAGCAGCGTGCCGTCGAGGTCCAGCGCCACCATGCGGATGGGCCGCCGGTCGGCGGGCATGGGGCGGCCGCCCGGGCCCACCCTGATTTCCAAGCTGGAGGTAGTCATGGGGGATACTGTAGAAAACTTCGCGGCCCCTCGCCACCTGCTTTTGCCAATCTGCGCAAGTGCGAGCAACGAGGGGGGCCAGGGGAGTGAAGGGGGGGCGGCTGGATGCGGGGGTGAGCGAGAGGGGCGCATGACGAAGGCCGCGACCTTTCGCAAAGGTTCGCGGCCCTGGATGTCACGACGGGTGGTCCGGCTGTCGCCTCAGGCGTACAGGTGCGGATAGTTCTTCACGCCCCAACCCTTGACGCGGCCCTTGGAGGGCTTGCGCCCCTTGTTCGCCCGCTTGGACCGCCACCGCAGCTTATGATTCGTTCCTGGACGTGCCATGTGTGTCTGCCTTTCTTCAAGTCGAGCCGTGCATCCTAGCAAATCGGCAGGCCGCCCGCAACGGGGCGGGGTTGCTGAATCCGCGGCAAAAACGCCGGCGGCTCCCCGTGGTGCGAGGATTCTGCAACGGATTTTGTTTCCAAGACTCGACGCTTCCTTCAGCCCCCCCCCCGCCGCCGCGGTCTCAGGAAGCCTTGGTGCTGTAAATCGAGAGCGTCAGCTCGATGGACACCTTGCCGGTGAGGGCGGGATCGGTGGCTTCCACCGCCAGGTGTTTCACCGTGCTCATGCGGGGCAGGGTTTCCAGCCGCTGGAGGAACTCGTGGAACTGGGCGAAGGAGCCGGTGCCACGGATGGCGATGGGGAGCTCCTGGGATTTGCTGCGGGTGGTGACCGAGAGGGTGCTGATGGTCACATCGCGCAGGCCGACCTCGTCGCGGGCCTGGTTCAGTTGTTTGAGGAACTCGCCGAGGTCCTGGTTGGGCGAGACCAGCCGGTCATAGTCGTTGACCTCCAGCTTCACCAGCTTGATTTTCTGGTCGAGCATTTCGGCGACCGCGGCGGTCTGCTGGCGCTCGCCGATTTTGAGTTCGGTGGCGGTGATTTCCTTGCGGACGCCGGCGGCGTGGAGCAGCGACCCGCCGATGACCACCCCGAAGCCCCCCAGGATGATGCTGTAGGCGAGGCCCAGGATGAGGCCCCGCCGGCTTTTTTTCTTGGCGCTCATGGCTGGCTCCCGACGGCCACCGATTTGTTCGCCGGGGGACCATCCTCGGTGCCCAGCTGCTCGACGTCCATCTGCATGTGAATTTCAAAGCGGCGCACCAGGTAATCGCGCACGGTTTCATTGCGGGCGTAGTTCAGCGAGACCTCGCTGAAGAGCGGGTTGGCGGTCAGCTTCTGGATCAGGTGCACCACCTGCTCGTCGTTGGGGGACACGCCGATGACCGTCAGGCGGGCCACATCATGAAACTTCGGCGGGGACTTGTTGTCGCCCACGAAGCCCGAGCCCTTGACGGCTTCCGGCTGCACTTCGATCACGACCTGGGAGAGGGTCACGCCGGGGTTCATGTCGTTCTGGATCTGCTGGATGACCGCGGACATCGGCACGGGGCTGCCCAGTTCCTGGTAGGCCAGCTGGATGTTCTGCAGTTTTTCGAGCTCGGCCTGGCGGGTCTTCACCAGCGCGTCCTGGTCGGGCACCTGCTGGAGCCTGGCCGCGAGGGTCGCCCGCTGGCCGCGCAGCTCCTGGACGTGGCGCACGCACACCACGTTGGCGGCGGCCATGGCGCCGGCGATCACCATCATGGCCAGCACGTGCATCTGCGTGCGCCGCTTCTGGCGACGCTGGTTCAGGTACCACTCCGGCAGCAGGTTGACGGTCTTCATGCCGCCTCCTCGCGCCGTGCCCGGGCGCTCACGGGATACAAACTCAGCCCCGCGGCCACCGCCCACTCGGCCGACCGGTCGGGTCTTGCGACGTCCGCAAGGTCGCTCACCCCGCGGAGCGGCTGCGCCGCCTCAGCCCGGAGCCCCAGCGCCGACGAGAGAATTCCCGCCAGCCGGGGAACATCCGCCTGCCGCCCCACCAGGTGAATCACGTCGGGCCGGGTTCCGCGGAAGGTCACCGCAAAGTAGCGCATGCACATGTCGAGTTCCCGCCCCAGTTCTTCCAGCGGCGTGCGCACCGCATCGTGGAGCGCCTGGTTCAGGGGCGCCGACTCGGCGTCAACGCCCGGCTCCTCGTCCAGGCGGAACCGCAGGTTGGACGCTTCGGACGCCGTGATGCCCAGCTTCTGGGCGACGGCGTCATTGATGGTCCGCCCGCCGATGTCGATGTGTTTGTAGAAGACGAGTTCGTCGTTGCGGGTCATGTAGAACTGGCTGCCGCCCTCGCCAATGTCGAGGATCGCGGTGACCTCCTGGGGCGTCATGCGTTTGCAGGCCCGGTAGGCCGCACAGGGAGCCAGGTCGATGCCGGCGACGATCAATCCCGCTGCGGTGGCCGCCGCGAGGGGAGCGCTGAGCGTTTCGCCGCGCACGGCGAACAGCAGCAATTCATCCTTCACTTCGGTGCCCCGCCGCACCTCGCCGGCGCGGAACCACGCCAGCCGCCCTTCGGCCACATCAAATCCAAATCGATCCTTCGCTTCCCACTGCAGGGCCTGGTTGAGGTCCGCATCGGGCATCTGGGGCAGCCGGACCGACTTGGCCTGCACCGCCGTTGCGGGCAACGCCAGCACCGCCGACTTGCCCACGAAATTTCCGCTCTGCAGTCCCTGCTGGATCGCCGACGACACCGCGTCATTGGGGCTGCAGGCTTCCAGTTCCACGCGGCATGCGGCCTGGAGCGACAGGGGCCCGCCGGCCTCGGCGGCGCGGCGGAACTGCAGCAGCCGCACCGAGTGCGTCCCAATGTCGATCCCGATCGGATATTGGCTGTTTTGAAAGAGACCCATGGGGCCGTCCTTGCTCAAACACCTCGAGGACAACTCCCCCTTCCCCCGGGGTCCCTTACTTTTCGGCCTTCGGGTCCTTCATCTTGACCGTCAGCGAGCCGCTCTGCAGGAAGGTGTTCAACCCCTCCACCTTCTTGTTCACTTCCTTGAGCTCGTCGACGACCATCTGCATCTGGGCGCCCGAATCGGGGATGCCCGCCGCCATGGCCGGCTTGACCGGGCTGGTCGTCCGCACAAAAAGATTGGCCGCCAGCAGGCTCGCGATGACGCTGAGCAACAGGCGGATGGAACGGTCGGTTTTCATGGCAAGGGTCTCC
>JBEHXY010000162.1:0-8235 GCA_048498455.1 Planctomycetota bacterium
CGGTGCTGACGTGGGAATGGGCGGAGGGAACGGTGCATGGGGGATTGCGGCGGTTGTATGGGGATCTGCTCAAAGCGCGGCGGGAGTGGCCGGCGCTGCGCGAGGGCAGCGGGGAGCGGCGGGCGGTGGTGGCGGAGCGGGACGAGGGGGGATGTTTGCTGCGGTATGAGCGTGGGGGACTGTTGATCTTGTTCAACATGAGCAGGCTTTCGCGCGGGGGCAGGCTTTCGCGCGAGAGCGGGGTTTCGGGGGGGAGCGGGCATCCGCGGGCGGTGGAGACGGGTAGAATCCTGTGGACATCGGAGGCGGCGGCCTATGGGGGCCGGCGTGCGCCTGGCAGCGAGAAGGCTGCCGGCGCGGCCCTGCTGCCGTACGAAGTTGTGGCGATTGCGAGCGCGGAGTGACCCCCTTTGGCATACCTACCCATTCAGGATTACGGGGTGATCGGGAACATGCATACGGCGGCACTGGTCGGGCGGAACGGCTCGATCGACTGGCTGTGCATGCCGCACTTTGATTCGCCGAGCGTGTTTGCGGCGGTGCTGGACGAGAAGAAGGGGGGACGTTTTCAGATCAGCCCGGTGAGCGATTCGTTGGGGAAGCAGGTGTACTGGCCGGAGACGAACGTGCTGATCACGCGTTTCCTGCTGGAGGAGGGGGTGGTGGAGGTGGTGGATTACATGCCGGTGGCATTGAAGCGGGGGGAGAAGGGATTTCGGCAGTTGATCCGGCGGGTGGAGGCGATTCGGGGGTCGGTGCCGATCCGGGTGTTTTGCCAGCCGGCATTTCAGTATGGGACGGCAAAGCACGAGGTGGAGCGGGTGGAGCATGGGGTGATATTCCGTTCGGAGGGCATGGCGATCGAGCTGACGTCGCGGGTGCCGCTGGAGGTGGGGGAGGATGGGAGCGCCAGCGCGACGCTGACGCTGGTGCAGGGGGAGCGGGTGGCGTTCAGCATGCGGGAGCCGGACGATCGACACCAGGTGGTGGCGGTGCTGTCGGACGAGGGGGAGCAGGCGCTGCTGGAGCGGACGGTGCATTACTGGCACAAGTGGCTGAGCAAGTGCACGTACCGGGGGCGGTGGCGGGAGATGGTGTACCGGTCGGCGCTGCTGCTGAAGCTGCTGACGTTCGAGCCGACGGGGGCGCTGGTGGCGGCGCCGACGTGCAGTCTGCCGGAGTCGATCGGGGGGCCGCGGAACTGGGATTACCGGTACACGTGGATACGGGATGCGTCATTTTCGCTCTATGCGCTGATGCAGCTGGGGTTCGCGGACGAGGCGGGGGCGTTCATGCGGTGGCTGGAGCAGCGGTGTCATGAGCGGAACGAGGACGGGGGGCTGCAGATCATGTATGGGCTGCATGGGGAGCACAAGTTGCCGGAGCTGACGCTGGAGCACCTGGAGGGGTATATGGGGTCGAAGCCAGTGCGGGTGGGGAATGGTGCGGCGGAGCAGCTGCAGCTGGATATTTATGGGGAGCTGATGCACGCGGCGTATTTGTACAACGCGCAGGGGGCGCCGATTTCGTGGGACCTGTGGGTGGAGCTTTCGGAGCTGGTGGAGTGGGTGTGCGCGAACTGGCAGCGGCCGGACGAGGGGATCTGGGAGACGCGGGGCGGGGCGCAGCATTTTGTGTATTCGAAGGTGATGTGCTGGGTGTGCCTGGACCGGGCGTTGCGGCTGGCGGGGGAGCGGTCGTTTCCGGCGGACTGGTCGAAGTGGACACTGGTGCGCGACCAGATATTTCGGGAGATCATGGAGAAGGGGTGGGACATCAAGCGGCAGGCGTTCATGCAGCATTACGGGTCGGAGTCGCTGGATGCGGCGAACCTGATCATTCCGCTGGCGCGGTTCCTGGGGCCGAACGATCCGCGGGTGATGTCAACGATCAGCGCGATCAGCCAGGATCCGAAAGCGGGGGGGCTGCTGTCGAACTCGCTGGTGTACCGGTACAACACGGAGCAGTTTTCGGACGGGCTGGCGGGGAGCGAGGGGACGTTCAACATGTGCACGTTCTGGCTGGTGGAGGCGCTGACGCGTGCGGGGCACACCGACCGGATGAAACTGGACCAGGCGCGGCTGGTGTTTGAAAAGATGCTGGGGTACGGGAACCACCTGGGGTTGTATGCGGAGGAGACGGGGGTGCGCGGGGAGGCGCTGGGGAATTTTCCGCAGGCGTTCACGCATCTGGCGTTGATCAATGCGGCGCTGCATCTGGATCGGGAGCTTGGGCCGCGGGAGTGGTGAGGGGGCGTTCGACGTTCGGCGTTCGACGTTCGGCGTTCGACGTTCGACGTTTTTGCTGCGAGTCAGCTAGTCTGCGGAGATCAGCGCGGCGATGGGGAGACGGGTGAAGAGGGATTTGGCGTCGGTGGTGCCGTCGCCGGTGTGTAGGGGTTCGCCGGTGAGGAGGTTTGTGTAGCGGCCGGCGGCGTGGGGGAAGTGGAGGCGGGTGGATTCCCAGAGGTCGGCGATGGGGAGGGGGCGGTCGGGGGAGAGGAGGCGGGCGGTGAGGCGGGGGAGGGCGATGAGGGCGGTTTTGTTTTTGTGGCGGCGGGCGAAGGCGAAGAGGTGGCGGGCGAGGGGGCCTTCGATGGTGGCGGGGAGGTAGTCGCCGGTGGTGAAGAGGGCGGGGTGCCGGTTGCGGGCGTGGAGGGCGCGCTGGGTGAGGAGAAGTTTGAGGCGGCCGTCGTGGAGGAGCGGGAGCGGGTCGGCGGGGAGGGTTTGCGGAAGTTCGCGGAGAAGGGCTTGGCGGCGCGGGTAATCGACGGGGCGGCGGTTGTCGGGGTCGACGAGGGAGAGGTCGTGGAGGTCGGTGCCCTGGTAGGTGTCGGGGACGCCGGGGGCGAAGAGGCGGAGGGCGGTTTGGGCGAGGGAGTTGAGCAGGCCGGCGGCGGCGAGGGTTTTTTGCAGGGGGAGGAAGAGGCCGAGGAAGGCGGGGTTGTCGAGGAGGGCGGGGGGGAGGGCGTCGATGGAATGTTCGTAGGCGGTGTCGGGATCGGTCCAGGAGGAGCGGGCCTTGCCTTCGCGGAGGGCTTTTTTCATGTAGGCCTGGATGCGCTTCGTGAAGGTGTCGCGGTTGCCAGAGGTGAGGCCTTCGGCGGGCCAGGCGCCCAGGAGCGTTTGCAGGAGGAGGTAAGTGTCGTTGGGATCGACGGTGGCGGGGAGAAGGGGGCGAACGGAGGTGAGGAAGGATTGCCACTGGTCGGGGATTTCGGAGAGGACGTGGAGGCGGGCGCGGACGTCTTCGGAGCGCTTGGTGTCGTGGGTGGAGAGGGCGGAGAGGGCGAAGGGCCAGTGTTTCGCGCGGTCGGCGAGGTAGGTGTGGAGGGTGTCGGGGGAGACGCCGAAGCGCGAGGGCTCGCCACCGACTTCGTTCAAGGAGATGAGGCGGTGGTAAAGGTAAAAGGTGGTGTCTTCGATGCCTTTGGCGGTGACGGGGCTGGTGAGCTGCTGGAAGCGGCCGACCCATTGGATTTGCTCGGCCTTGTCGTTGTCGGTGGCGGTGGGGGGGAAGTCGAGCAGGAGGGTGCGCTGGAGGAAATCGAAGAGGGCGGGTGCGATCTGGGGGTTGCGGGCGCGGGCGGCGGCGAGGGCGTCGGTGACGCGGCGGCGGTCTTCCTCGGCGAGGGGCGTGCCGGTGATGTAGGTGCGGTAGGTCGGGAAGCAGGCGATGGTTTCGCGGAGGCCGTCGCGGAGGGCGCGGAGGGTGAAGTCGCGGGAGTGGCGGAAGCGCTGGGCGAGGAGATCGAGGCGGTGGGTGAGCATGGCCAGTTCGCTGGCGAGAGAGTGGTCGAGGACCCACTTTTTCTTTTCGTAGGCGAGGTCTTCGAAGTGGATTTCGTGGCCGATCCAATCGGCGTAGGCACGGGTGAGGGGGGCTTCGCCGGCGGGATCGACGAAGAGGCCGCTGACGTGGTTGAGGAAGTCGTAGCCGCTGGTGCCGGCGACGGGCCAGTCGGTGCGGAGGGATTCGTCGGCGGCGAGGATTTTTTCGACGACGACGTAGAGGGGCTGGTTTTTTTCGGGAGTCGTTTGCAGGCGACGGTGGGCGTCCTGGAGGCGCTGGAGGTAGGCCTTGGGATCGAAGAGGCCGTCGGGATGGTCGACGCGCAGGCCGGTGAGGAGGCCTTTCTGGAGGAGGTCGAGTGGGAGTTTGTGGGCGGCGTCGAAGACTTCGGGGAGCTCCATGCGGAGGGCGGCGAGGTCGTTGATGTCGAAGAAGCGGCGGTAATTGATTTCGTCGGAGGCGGTGCGCCACCAGGCGAGGCGGTAGCACTGGTCCTGGAGGAGGGCGTCGAGGCGATCGAAGGAGCGGGGGTCGCCTTGGGCGCCATTGAGGGAGTCGAGGGCGCGGTCGACGGCGCTGCGGGCGGCGGGGGAGGCGGAGAGCCAGCGGGCGAAGCGCGGGTAGAGGGCGGCGGCGGCGGTGCGGCGTTGGGCGGGGTGGTCGCCGGTGCAGTCGCCGCGCGAGGGGAGGGCCTCGAAGGCGGCGAGGATCGCGCGGAGTTCCTGCCGCTCGGGGCTGTCGGGGAGGGAGTCGGCAACGGGCGCGAGGGCGGCGGGGTAGGAACGGGGGTCGAGGGGGAATCTCCGCTCGTAGTAGTTCACGTGCAGGCGGCCGGCGGAGGGATCGAGGGTGACGCGGAGCTGGCCTTCTTCGAGCACCTGGCCGTAGGGAGCGCCGAGGACGGGCAAAAGGACGCGGTCGTGGAGCTGGGGGCGCGGGGAGCCGCGCCAGGAGATGTCGAAGTGGTTGGCGCATTCGCCGGCGGGGCCATGTTCGAGGACATCGTTCCACCAGGGGTTGTCGTTGGTGGCGACGCCTGAGTGATTGGGAACGATGTCGAGGATGTGGGACATGCCGGCGGCATTGAGGCTGTCCATCCAGAGGCTGAAATCGGACTGGGTGCCCAGCTCGGGGTTGAGGCGGGCGTGGTTGATGACGTCGTAGCCGTGGGTGCTGCCGGCGGCGGCCATGAGGTAGGGCGAGGCGTACACGTGGGTGATGCCGAGCGCGCGGAGGTAGGGGGTGATGGCGGCGGCGTCACGGAAGGTGAAGCCGGCGTGGAACTGAAGGCGGTAAGTGGATTGGGGGTTCATCGGCGAGCCTCAATGCACCAGGGGGCGAGCGAGGCCCGCATCGACCTGGCCCCGGAGGGATTCCTCCTGCTGCCGGGAGAAATCGTCGGCGACGTCCGCGGGGAGTGTGGTGCGCAGGACGGCCATGGAGCGGCCATAGATGCGGTAGGCGTCGCGGCCCTTGTGAAGGGTGTGGGATTCGTCGGGGTGGGCGGTGTCGATGAGGCGTTCCCAGACGCGGTCGCCGCGGGGCACGGGGAGCATGAACGACTGTTCCTGCCAGTTGCCGTTGAGGAGCAGGAGGAGGGTGTCGCCCTGGCAGGGATGTCCGCGTTCGTCGACTTCCTCGATGAGATCGCCGGCGAGGCGGACGCCGATGCACTGGGTGCCGGGGTTGTTCCAGGCGTGGTCGGACATTTCCTTGCCGGAGGGCTCGAAGAAGGTGAGGTCTTTGACAGCGGAGCCGCGGATGGGGCGTCCGAGGAAGAATTTGCGGCGTTGGAGGACGGGCTGTTCGCGCCAGATACGGGCGCAGGTTTTGACGAACTCGAGGAAGGATTTCTGGCGTTCGTCGAGCTCCCAGCGGAGCCAGGTGAGCTCGTTGTCCTGGCAGTAGGCGTTGTTGTTGCCGTGCTGGGTGTGGGAGAGTTCATCGCCGCCGACGATCATGGGGACGCCCTGGGAGAAGAGGAGGGTGGCGATGAGGTTTCGTTTCTGGCGTTCGCGGAGGTCGAGGATGTGCTGGTCGTCGGTGTCGCCTTCGACGCCGCAGTTCCAGCTGAAGTTGTCGTCGGTGCCGTCGCGGTTGTCCTCGCCGTTGGCTTCGTTGTGCTTGGTGTTGTAGCTGACGAGGTCATGGAGGGTGAAGCCGTCGTGGGCGGTGATGAAGTTGATGGAGGCGTGGGGCTTGCGGCCGTCGCGGTCGTAGAGGTCGCTGGAGCCGGAGAGGCGGGTGGCGAGTTCGGAGGCGAGGCCGCCGTCGCCGCGCCAGAAGCGGCGGACGTCGTCGCGGTATTTGCCGTTCCATTCGGACCAGAGGACCGGGAAGTTGCCGACCTGGTAACCGCCGGGGCCGACATCCCAGGGTTCGGCGATGAGTTTGACCTGGGAGATGACGGGGTCCTGGTGGATGATGTCGAAGAAGGCGCCGAGGCGGTCGACGTCGTGAAGCTCGCGGGCGAGGGTGGAAGCGAGGTCGAAGCGGAAGCCATCGACGTGCATGTCCAGGACCCAGTAGCGGAGGGAATCCATGATCATCTGGAGGACGCGCGGCTGGATCATGTTGAGGGTGTTTCCGCAGCCGGTGAAATCGGTGTAAAAGCGTTTGTCCTCGCCGAGGCGGTAGTAGTTGGCGTTGTCGATGCCGCGGAAGGAGAGGGTGGGTCCGAGGTGGTTGCCCTCGGCGGTGTGGTTGTAGACGACATCGAGGATGACTTCGATGTTGGCGGCGTGGAGGGTGCGGACCATGCGTTTGAACTCGTGGACGCTTTTGCGCGGGGAGTTGCGCGAGGCATAGCCGACGTGGGGGGCGAAGTAGGAGAGGGTGTTGTAGCCCCAGTAGTTTTTGAGGCCCATGTCGATGAGGCGGCGTTCGTTGGCGTGGAAGTGGACGGGCATGAGTTCGACGGCGGTGACGCCGAGGCTTTGGAGATGCTCGATGGAGGGGTCGCTGGCGAGGCCGGCGTAAGTGCCGCGCTGGTGTTCGGGGATGTGGGGATTGCGGAGGGAGAAACCCTTGACGTGCATTTCATAGATGAGGGTTTTGTGCCAGGGGGTGCGTGGGGCGCGGTCATCGCCCCAGGTGAAGGCGGGATCGAGGACGGTGGCCAGGGGTGCAAAGGGGGCGCTGTCGCGGCTGTCGGACTGGTCGGCGGCGGCCATGTCGTAGCCGAAGAGGGAGTCGTCCCACCAGAGGTCGCGGCCGATGGCCTTGGCGTAGGGATCGAGGACGATCTTGGCGGGGTTGAAGCGGTGACCGGCGGCGGGATTGTAGGGGCCATGGACGCGATAGCCGTAGAGTTGTCCGGGTTCAACGTCGGGGAGGTAGGCATGCCAGACCATGTCGGTGCGTTCGGGGAGGGTGATGCGGACGGCTTCGCGGGTGTCGCCGATGGCGTTAAAGAGGCACAGCTCGACCTTGGTGGCATTTTCGGAATAGAGGGCGAAATTCACCCCCGCACCGTCCCATGTTGCTCCCAATGGATAGGGCTTGCCCGGCCAGACGCGCATAGCGCTCCTCTCGTGGACTTGTTCCGGGGCTGACAGGGGCCCGGTTCTGCCAAAGCGGTTTGGCAAATTCGATGCCACCGCTGAACGGTGGGTGTGCTGCGGAATGGCTCGGCAACGGTTTTGCAGGGGCGGCGGTCGGAGGTTGCCCATGGCTGCACTGGAGAATTCGCCCGCACCGTCCCGTTCGTCGGGGGTGCTGCTGCACGTGACGAGTGTACCGACGCGATTTGGCATTGGCGACCTCGGCCCAGCGGCGTGGGAGTGGGTGGACGTGCTGGCGGAGGCGGGGCAGACGTGGTGGCAGGTGCTGCCCTTGGGGCCGCCGGCGTCGGGGGCATCGCCCTACCAGTGTTTTTCGGCGTTTGCGGGAAATCCGCTGTTGATCAGCCCGGAAGCATTGCTGGCGGAGGGGCTGGTGGATCGCACGGAGGTGGCGGCGGGGATGGAGCGCGGGAGCGGCGGAGGCGGGGTGGATTATGCACGCGTGGAGGCATTCAAAGAGAAATTGCTGGCGGCGGCGGCGGCGCGTTTCTTCGGCGCGGCGCCGCGCGGGCTGGCGGGTGCCTTTGAGGATTTCTGCGCCCGAGAGGGACACTGGCTGGAAGATTACGCCCTGTTTATGGCGCTGCGGGAGGCGATTCCCGGCAGGGGCTGGGCGGCTTGGCCGAAGGAGCTGCGCGGGCGGCACAAGGGGGCGATGGCGGAGGCGCGGCGGCAACTGGCGGATCGCATCGCGGCGCACCGGTTCGTGCAGTTTGTGTTCTTTCGGCAGCTGGATGCGCTGCGGGCGCACGCCCGACGGCGGGGGGTGAAGCTGATGGGGGATCTGCCGATCTTCGTGGCGCTGGAATCGGCGGACGCGTGGGCGCATCCGCACCTGTTTACACTCGATGCCCAGGGACGGCCGACGAAAGTGGCGGGG
>JBEHXY010000163.1:0-8183 GCA_048498455.1 Planctomycetota bacterium
GGAGGCCGAATACGCCGCCATTCGCAAGGCCGCCGCCCTCATGGACGCGCCCCATCGCGGCGTGGTCATTCTCACCGGCAAGGACCGCCTCACCTTCCTCCACAACAAGGTCACCAACGACACCTCCAGGCTCACGCCCGGCCAGGGGGCCTACGCCTACCTGCTCAATCTCAAAGGCCGCATCGTGATGGACCTCAACATCCTGCAGGCCGAGGAAGCCACCCTCATTGAGATGGACGCCCGGCTCGTGCCCGATTTTGTCGCCGCCGCCGAAAAATACATCTTCACCGAGGACGTCCGCGTCCTTTCCGGCGCCGAGCAGCTCGGCCGCCTCACCGTCCTTGGCCCCCGCGCCGCAGACCTTCTCAAACGCGCCATGGATGCCGGCGTCGATACCCTCAACGAGCCCTTCCGCCACGCCAAGCGCCTCATCGGCAAGCACACCGTCACCGTCTTCCGCAACGACCTCGCCGGCGAACCCCAGTACGAACTCATCGTCCCGCGCGACGCCCTCCTCACCCTCTGGCAGATCCTCCACGAAGCCGGCCATTCCGACGACGCCGGTGGGGGGGCTGACCATCCCGCCGGTTCCTCCGAGCCCCCCACCCTTCGCGCCATCGGCTGGTCCGCCTTCAACACCGCCCGGGTCGAGGCCGGCACCCCCCTCTACGGCATCGACATCACCGACCATTACCTGCCCATGGAAACCGCCCACTGGTACCCCCGCGCCGTCTGCGTCACCAAGGGCTGCTACCTCGGCCAGGAAATCGTTGCCCGCATGCATGCCCACAACACCGTCGCCCGCCTGCTCGTGGGCCTCAAAGTCCAGGGCAGCAAACTCCCCGTCGCCGGCACCGAGATCTTCGACCCGGCGCCCGCGGCTCCCACCGGTGGGGGGGCGCCCAAGCCCGGCGGCGCCCAGGTCGGCATCCTCACCAGCTCCTGCATGTCTCCCATGCTCGGCTATGTCCCCATCGCCATGGGTTACGTAAAAAAAGCCTTCGCTGTCCCCGGCAAAGAACTGGAAGTGCTCGCCGACGGCGCCCGCTCGAAAGCCACCGTCACGCCGCTGCCCTTCTGGACGCACACCCCACCCGCCCTGCCTTCAGCATCGTGAAATCCGCAGAATCCCCAATTCCCCCATGGAAACTTGCGCCCAACCGGCGAAAGATGACACAGTCCCTCGGAGGCACCCCCATGACGAACACCGTTCTCAGCGTCGGCCAGTGCGGCTATGACGATTCCCGCATCGCACAGGTCGTCCGCAAGGCCCTCAACGCCTTCGTCGAGCGCGCCCACTCCGCCGAGGATGCCCGCCGCCTCCTCAACGAAAAACAGTACGCCCTCGTCCTGGTCAACCGCCAGTTCGATTCCGGCGGCTCCGGCCTCGACTTCATCGCCGACCTCAAACGTTCCGGCGTCGCCACCCCCCTCATGCTCGTCTCCGATTACGCCGACGCCCAGGCCAGGGCCCTCGCCAACGGCGCCGTCCCCGGCTTCGGCAAATCCGCCATCGGCTCCCCCGACGTCATCAAAACCCTCCAAGCCGCCGTCCCCCAGGACACCCCTTCCCCCACTCCCTGATGTCCCACGACACCTGACATCCCACCCCGACACCCTAGATATTCCGCAACTTGTTCAACCCATTGAACGCCGCCACCTTGTACGTCTCGGCCAGCGTCGGGTAGTTGAACACATTGTTGATGAAAAACTCCGCCGTTCCGCCGAACGCCAGCACCGCCTGGCCGATGTGAATCAGCTCCGTCGCCCCGGTCCCGATCGCATGCACCCCCAGCAGCGCGTGCGTGTCCTGGTGAATCAGAATCTTCAGCATGCCCGACGAATCCCCCAGCAACTGCCCGCGCGCCACTTCCTTGTAATGCGCGATCCCCGCTTCGTAAGGAATCCCTGCATCGGTGAGCTGCTTCTCCGTCTTGCCCACCATCGAAATCTCGGGAATCGCGTAAATCCCATACGGGAACAGATCCGGAAACGACTGCGTCTCCACGCCGAACGCGTGGCACACCGCCAGCCGCCCCTGTTCCATCGCCGTCGACGCCAGCGCCGGAAAACCGATCACATCGCCCGCCGCATAAATATGCTGCACCTGCGTCTGGTAGTGCTCGTTCACCTTCAACCGCTCGCGGTCGTCCGGGATCAGCCCCACGTTCTCCAACGCCAACGCCTTGGTCGTCCCCTGCCGCCCGACCGAATACAAAAGACAATGCGCCTGCAGCAGCTTGCCCGACTCCAGCTTCGCCTCCACCAGCTTCTGCCCATGGTTCGACGGCGATTCGATCTCCTGGATCCGCGCCACCTTCTCCCCCAGCCGCAGCGTGATCCCCACCTGCCGCATCTGGTACTGCAGCGCCTCGACGATTTCCCGGTCCAGGAAATCAAACAGTTCCGGCCGCCCCTCCACCAGGATCACGCGCACCCCCAGCGCCCCGAGCATGCACGCATACTCCACGCCGATCACGCCGCCGCCCACGATGATCATCGATTTGGGCAAAGCGTTGAGCTTCAGCAGCCCATCCGAAGTGAAGATCGTCGAATCGTTGAAAGGCACCGTCATCGGCGTCGCCGGCCGCGTCCCCGTGGCGATCACGAACTTGTCGGCCGTGATCATCTCCGACGCATCACCCTTCTGAATCTGCAGCAGGTTCGGCCCCTCAAAATGCGCCGCCCCCCAGATCAAATCGACGTTGTTGCGATCGAGCTGCTCCCGGATCACCGCCAGCTCGTTGTGAATCACCTGCTGCGAAACGTAAATCAAATCCTCGATCGTGATGTCGCGCTTGAACCGAAAGTTCTCCCCATACAGCGCCCGCTTGTTGGTCCCCGTCAAATGCAGCACCGCCTCGCGCAGCGCCTTCGACGGAATCGTCCCCGTGTTGATCCCCGCGCCGCCCAGCACCGGGTTCTTCTCGATGATGCAGCCCCGCTTCCCCAGCTTCGCCGCCTGGATCGCCGCCTTCTGCCCCGCCGGACCCGACCCAATCACTGCAAGTTCGTAATGTTTCATTGCCGCATGCCTCTTTCTTCGGAACCCCCTACTTATCGGCTCGACTCCCCCGAATTGCAATCAATTTACCCCCGCCCCGACCCACCGCGCGCCCCCACCCAAATGAATAATGAATAATCCACACTGAATAATCCCCGCCGCTTGTAGCCACTCGCCCACATTCTGTACACTCATCCCAGACCCAACCCAAAACCCTCTTCCGAGTCGGAGACACGGATGTCCCTTGAATTATGCGTGCTTGGCAGCGGATCTGCCGGCAACTCCACCGTCGTCCGCGGACCCTGGGGCACGTTCCTCATCGACGCCGGCTTTGGCCCCCGCACCACCGCCCAGCGCCTCTCCGGAACCGGGGTCGAGCTCCCCCACCTCCAGGCCATGGTCCTCACCCACCTCGACACCGACCACTTCAATCCCAACTGGTTCCAGACCCTCCTCAAAAACAACATCCGCATCTTCTGCGCCGACCACCACGCCCGCGCCATGGTCAAATCGCGCGAAGCCCTCTACGCACAGGAACAACTCCGCCTCAAACGTACC
This sequence comes from Planctomycetota bacterium, assembly GCA_048498455.1. GTDB lineage: Bacteria > Planctomycetota > Phycisphaerae > WQYP01 > WQYP01 > CALCHA01. The sequence goes on from JBEHXY010000163.1 coordinate 3,563, forward strand.
CCGCACACGCCCATCGACCAGCTCGTCACCGGCTTCACCGAGGACGCCTCCTTCGAGCCCGTCCGCGGCGTCCGCATGGAAGCCGTCGGCCTCGCCCACGATGAAGAGGGCTCCCATGGCTTCCTTCTCCACTGCGACAATTACCGCGTCGGTTTCGCCACCGATCTCGGCCGCGTCCCCGACGAACTCATCTCCCGCTTCTGCGGCGTCGACGTCCTCGCCATCGAATCCAATTACGACCCCGACATGGAACGCAATTCCTCCCGCCCCTGGTTCCTCAAGCAGCGCATCATGGGCGGCTCCGGACACCTCTCCAACGACGAAGCCCTCGCCGCCATTCAGGCCATCCTCGATCGCACCCTCGCCACCTGCGGCCCCGACCGCCTCCCCCGCCACATCGTCCTCCTCCACCGTTCCCGCGAGTGCAACTGCCCCACCCTCATGCGCAAACTCTTCGCCCGCGACCCGCGCATCTCCCAGGTCCTCACCCTGGCCGACCAGCACGAGCGCACCCCCTGGCTCAGCGTCCGCCGCCCGCGCGCCCAGGTCGCGCAGCAACTCGCCCTCGCCTGGTAGCCCCCCCGGCGATCACACCGCCACCCGGTGATGCCGCCGCGCCCGGATGAACAGCACCAGCGCCACCACCAGCAGCACCGCCGCCGCCGCCCAGAAATACACGATGAACGTCACCGCCCCGATCACCGCGCACAAGATCCCCAGCAGCAGCGACACCAGCGCCCCCGCCCACGGCACGCTCTCTTCTGAAAACGTCCGGTTCACCGGCACCGGACGCCCCGCCGGCACGCCCGCCGACCCGCTCGCCCGCGGATTGCCTTCCTCACGCCGAATATCATCAATCGTTTCCATCACGATCTCCTGTCGAAAACCTTCCTGATCGTCACACGGCGGACGGATACGTCTCCGGCGCCTCATGGTCCTTCGTCGCCCGCGCCCCATCCAATGCTTCCAGCGCCCGTGTCACATCCACGTGCACCACCGCATCAAATTGCTCTTCAATGGCCGCATAAAAATAATGGCTCTGCCGCTCCGTCTCCGGCAGGTAAATCACCCCGATCGCCCGCTCCAGCTTCTCGCCCGCCCGCTTCAGCACCTCCCGCCCCGCATCCCCCTCCCGCAGATGCACCACGAAATCTCCGCCCACTTCGTGAAACAGCTTCTCGTACGAACCCTCCATCCCCGGCCGCACCCGCTTCAATTCCCGCGGCGAATCCCAGTCCGACGCCGCCGTCACCGTCCCCTCGTACGTCGAAAACCCCAGGTGAAACGTCTCCCCCGGATGCCGCTCCCGCATCAACTGCCCCACGTTCAGTTCCCCATGCTGCCCCATCTGCGTCGCCCGCGCATCCCCCAGGTGCGAATTGTGCGCCCACACCACCAGCTTCGGCTTGCCGCCCCGCCGCTCCAGGTGCCCCAGCAGCGCGTCGATCGTGTCCGCCATGTGCGTGTCCCGCAGGTTCCACGAATTCTTCCGACCCCGGTACATGCTGCGGTAATACTCCTCCGCGTTCTTCACCAGACGCGCGTTCTGCTCCGCAAAAAAGTATTCATCCGCCGGCAGCGCCCCATCCCGCGCCGCATACTCCCCCGCCCGACGCTGCAAATCGACCAGCTGGTTGATCACCTCCGACTCGCACGGATCCGCCAGCCCATACCCCGCCGCATAGCCATACTGCTGCGGGTCCTCTTCAAACTGCTCAAAACACGCATAGCGCTGCCGCGCCCGCTTCGCCGCCGCCGGATCGATCCGCTCCAGGTACTTCACCACCGCTTCCATCGACCGATGCAGGCTGTACAAATCGATCCCATAAAACCCCGCCCGCTCCCCATCCGCCCGCGCCGCATTCCATCCCCGCAGCCACTCCGCAAAATCCCGCACCACCCCGTTCCGCCACATCCACGCCGGAAAACGCTCAAACCCGCCCAGCGCCTCTTCCGCATTTCGATCCCGCCCATCTCCCGGATGTCCCAGCCCCTGCACATACCGATTCACCCGGTACGCGTCCGGCCAATCCGCCTCCACCGCCACCCCCGCAAACCCATGCTCATCAATCAGACGCGCCGTCAAGTCCGCCCGGATCGCGTAAAACTCCTGCGTCCCGTGCGACGCCTCCCCGATGCACACCACCCGCGCCCCGCTCATGCGACTGAGCAGACCTTCCCACGCCGCATTGCCCGGACCCCAAGGCATCACCGCGTCGCGCAACTCATCCTGAACCTGTCGAGCACGAATCCCCATGCCCCTCTCGTTGCAATTCCAATGCCGCACCCCCCATGCGCACCGCAAGGCAGCCGCCCGCAAAAAAAAGATGAGCGCCGCTGCCAACGACGCTCATCCAAAGGTTTTGTGTTTTTGCGTTTTGAGTTTTAAGTTTTAAGCGTTACCCCTGGAAATACACGGCCTTCTTCACCGCGTCCGCCACCCGCTGCACCCCCGGCACCACCTGCTGCAGCAGCGGCTTCGAATAGGGCATCGGCACATCCAGCGAGGCCACCCGCACCACATGGTTGTCCAAATCGTCAAAGCAGTGCTCGTGCACCAGCGCCGCCAGCTCGGCCCCAATCCCGCACGTCGGATACCCCGTCTCCACCGTCACGCAATACCCCGTCTTCTTTACCGACTTCACGATCGCCGGCAAATCCAGCGGCCGCAGCGTCCGCGGATCGATCACCTCGCACCGAATCCCATGCTCCTTCTCCAACTGCTCCGCCGCCGCCAGCGCCGTGATGCACCCCTGCCCCCACGCCACGATCGTGCAGTCCATCCCCTCGCGCTTCACATCCGCCACCCCAAACGGCAGCAGGAAATCCCCGTCCGGCACTTCCCCCTTGTTCCCATACATCGACTCGTTCTCAAGGAAAATCACCGGATCATCATCCCGGATCGCCGTCTTCAAAAGCCCCTTCGCCTCCGCCGGCGTCGTCGGCACCACCACCTTCAACCCCGGCACGTGCGTGTACAACGCCTCCACCGACCACGAGTGCGTCGCCGCCAGCTGCTGCCCCGGTCCCGAAATCCCGCGGAACACCACCGGCACCTTGAACTGCCCGCCGCTCATGTACGCCATCTTCGGCGCATTGTTCACCACCTGGTCGAACGCAACCAGCGAAAACGAAAACGTCATGAACTCCACGATCGGCCGCATCCCCACCATCGCCGCCCCGATCCCCAGCCCCGCAAACCCGCACTCCGAAATCGGCGAATCCACCACCCGCATCGCCCCGAATTCCTTCAACATCCCCTCCGACACCTTGTACGCCCCGTTGTACTCCGCCACCTCCTCCCCAATCAAAAACACATCCGGATTCCGCCGCATCTCTTCCGACATCGCTTCCCGAAGCGCTTCCCGAAACTGCATGACCGCCATCTGATGCTCTCTTATTTATCTGTCGTCTTCTAAATTCGTAAATCCAGACACCAGAACCGCTCTCGTCGTCCTTGGCGTCTCCGCGTCTTGGTGGTTGACCCTTATCGTCCCAAATACGGCGCAAACGGCTGCGCGTAAACATCCTTCCAGATGTCCTCGCTCGTCGGGAACGGCGCCGCATCCGCCTCCTCGTGCGCCTTCTCCACCGCCGCGTGAATCTCGTCGTTGATCGCCGCGATCTTCCCGTCGTCCAGCTGCTTCTTCTCTTTCAGAATCTTCTCCAGTCGCCCGATCGGATCGTGCTCCTGGTACTTCGAAACCTCTTCCTTCGTCCGATACTTCTGCGGATCGCTCATCGAGTGACCCCGGTACCGGTACGTCTTCACTTCCAGAAACAGCGACCCGTTCCCGCTCCGGCAGTACTCAATCGCATCCCGCGTCATCTGGTACATCGCCAGGCAATCCATCCCGTCCACTTCCTTGCCCGGAATCCCGTACGCATCCCCCGTCCGCAGCTTCAGGTCCGTCACCGCCGACGACCGGTGCAGATGCGTCCCCATCGCATACCCGTTGTTTTCCACCATGAAAATGCACGGCAGCTTGTGAATCCCCGCCAGATTCAACGCCTCGTGGAAGCTCCCCTGGTTGATCGCCCCGTCGCCGAAGTAGCACAACGCCACCCGGTCTTCCTTCCGATACTTCGCCGCCCATCCCAATCCCACCGCCAAAGGAATGTGGCCACCGACAATCGCGTGGCCACCAAAGAAATTCTTTTCAACATCGAAGAAGTGCATCGACCCGCCCTTGCCCCGGGAGCACCCCGTCGCCTTGCCATACAACTCGGCAAACAGCGGCATAATTTCCATCCCCCGCGCGATCGCATGACCATGGTCCCGATACGCCGTAATAATGTAGTCCTGCGGCCGCGTCGCCGCGATGCTCCCCACCGCCACCGCCTCCTGACCCACGTACAGATGGCAGAACCCGCCCACCTTCTGCTGCTGGTACGACTGTGCACACTTCACTTCAAACTGCCGGATCAGGCTCATCTGCCGGTACCAGTCCATCAGCTGCGAGGGGGTCGGTTCTACCTTCGGAGTTGATGGCGGGGTCGAAGTGGTCGTCACAGGCGGCTTCCTTTCTGCGTTCTTCCGTGCGGTGATCAGGCGATCGTCGGTTTGGCGTCGTCCGGGCACACTCCCGGTCGCGATGGTTTCGCGGCCAAGTCAAAATCC
>JBEHXY010000164.1:0-8154 GCA_048498455.1 Planctomycetota bacterium
AGCAACTTCACGAAGGAGGGATTCGAGAAGGCGGTGCTGGCGGCCAAGGAATACATCAAGAGTGGCGACATCTTCCAGGTGGTGCTGTCGCAGCGGCTTGAAGCGACGACGACGGCGCGGCCCTTCGACATTTATCGGGCGCTGCGGGTGATCAATCCCAGCCCCTTCATGTTTTACCTCTCCAGCCCGGAATGCATCCTTGCCGGCAGCAGCCCGGAGATCATGTGCCGCGTGCAGGAGGGGGTGATCACGAACCGGCCGCTGGCGGGGACCCGGAAGCGCGGGGCGACCGAGGCGGAGGACAAGGCGCTCGAGGAGGACCTGCTGGCGGATCCCAAGGAGCGGGCGGAGCACATCATGCTCGTCGACCTGGGGCGGAACGATGTGGGGCGGGCGGCGCAGGTCGGCACGGTGCAGGTGAGCGACGTCATGACCGTGGAGCGCTATTCGCACGTGATGCATATTGTCTCAAACGTGACCGGCAAGCTGGCCAAGGACAAGACGGCGTTTGATGCGCTGCGGCTGGCGCTTCCCGTGGGAACGGTCAGCGGGGCGCCCAAGATTCGCGCGATGCAGATCATCGATGAGCTCGAGCCGACGAAGCGCGGCCCGTATGCCGGGGCGGTGGGGTATATCGATTACAATCGCAATCTGGACACCTGCATCGCCCTGCGGACGATGGTGATCACCAGGGTGCCGCCCGGCGAAAGCGCCATCAAGGGCGGCGAGGCGTGGAAGATTTTCGTGCAGGCCGGGGCCGGGCTGGTGGCGGATTCGGTGCCGGCGAGCGAGTGGCAGGAGTGCATCAACAAGGCGTCGGCGTTGCTCAAGGCGGTGGCTCTGGCGGAGCAGGGGTTGTCGTGAATCCAGCGGCTCGCGGGGCAGCCCGGGGCCTATCATGAGTGGATCGCTTTTGCGGAGGTGTTTTATGCGGCGTGCGACTCTCACCACCCTCGTGATGACCTTGGCGGCGAGCGCGGCGGTGGCTTTTGCGCAGGTGGGCGCAAAGGATTTCGTCCGCCGCAGTCTTGATAACTCGGTGCAGGAGCACAACCAGGCCATTGGGGAAGCGATGAACGATGACAATCCGCAGCCGCAGCAGTCCAACCCCGAAGCCAACGGCAATGCCAACGCGCCGGCCAAGGCGGGGTGGATCACGCGCAAATCCAAGGACGGCAAGAGCGATGTCCGGCTCTATTTCGCCCAGCCCGCGGGCATGAACAAGGCCCATCCCGCGGCGGGGCTGATCGTGGTGCAGGAGTGGTGGGGCGTGAACGAAGACATGCAGGAACGAACGCGCGAGTTCGCTTCGCATGGGTTTTACGCGGTGGCGCCGGACCTCTATTACGGCAAGACGACCGACGATCCCGCCAAGGCCGCCGAACTCAAAAACGCCATGACCGACCCCGCCGCCATGACCGCCATGAAAACCGGCTTGGACCTCCTTTCCGAAGAGGGGCAGAACGGGGTGGTGGACGCAAAACGCGTGGGCGTGATCGGTTTCTGCATGGGCGGCACGCAGGCGCTGAACCTGGCGATGCACGATGGCCGGGTGCATGCGACCGCAATTTTCTACGGGCCGCTGGAAACCGACTGGCTCAAGCTCAAGACCATCGACGGCCCCGTCCTCGGCGTCTTCGGCAACGACGACAAGTCCCCCAGCCCGGCGGATGTGAACAAGTTCGTCTCCGCCCTCAACCAGGCGGGCAAGCGCGGCGACAACGTCACGATCTACCGCTTTGACGGCGTGGGGCACGCATTTGCAAGCAAGAGCGCGGCGAAGACCGGCGCTTACAATGCAGACAAGGCGAAAGACGCGTGGGCCAAGACCTGGACGTGGCTCGACGCCAAGCTGCTCAAGAAGTAAACGCCTAGAATAGTCAATCGGTTGCGCGCGGTCGGCGATGATGTCGCCGGCGGCACGTGGGCATTTTCGCCTTATCGGGGCGGATTCGCTCCTTCCTTTCACATCAGCACGGATGCGTTGCATGCCTGAAACGCTTTACATCATCGACGGACACGCCCAGATTTACCGTTCCTATTTTGCGGTGATGGGGCTGCGTTCGCCTTCGGGCGAGCCCACGAATGCCACCTTCGGGTTTGTGGCGATGCTCCTGAAACTGTTTCAGACCCGCACGCCGTCCCACGTGATTTTGACGATGGATGCGGGGACTTCCGGCCGTGAAACGGTGGACACCACCTACAAGGCGCAGCGCAAGCCGATGCCCGAGGACATGCCGCCGCAAATCGATCGCATTTTGCAGATCGTCGACACCATCGGGATACCGGTCTACAAGGCCGAGGGCTTCGAGGCCGACGACGCCATCGCCACCGTGGTGAAGCGGCTGCGCAACGATCCGAACTGCCCGCATTGCAAAATATACATGTGCACCAAGGACAAGGACCTCGACCAGCTGATCGATGAACACGTGCTGATGTACGATATTCAGACGTCGGAAGAGATCGATGCCGCCAAGCTGATGGAGAAAAAGGGCTACTCCCCCAACCAGGCCCGCGACGTACTGGCGCTCACCGGCGACAGCGTCGACAACATCCCCGGCATCCCCGGCGTCGGTCCCAAAACCGCCGCCAAGTGGATCGCCACCTACGGCAACATCGACAACCTCATCGCCAACAAAGACAAGATCACCGGCAAAATCGGCGACGCCTTCCGCAACAACCTGCACGTGCTGGACAATTCTCGGAAGCTCGTCGAACTCCAGTTCGACGTGCCGGTGCCGCCGCTGGATTGGAAGGCGGCCGAGGTGCACACCGAGCTGCTGCCGAAGCTCGCGCCGATTTTTCAGCAGCTGGGCTTTTCAAAGCTGACGACGATGCTGGAGCAGGTGGTGGCGATGTACCGCGGCGAGACAATCGCGGCGCCGCCGACCCTCAAGGCCCCGCCGCCAATGCCGCTCCCCGCCGCCGGCAACGCACGGGAAATCAAGGCCGATCGCCGCAAAGGCGTGAGCGTTCCGGGTGGGGCGGGCGGGCTGTTCGACCAGTCCGCTGACGCCGCCGGGGCTCCTACCGACGAGGACCAGGTGACCCTTGCGACGGCCGCGCCCGAGCATGCCCAGCAAACCGATTCCGACCTCACCCCCCCACCGATGCCCGAGGGACTGCAGCCGGTGATCGGCGACTATCACCTGGTGAACACGCCGGAGTTGCTCGACGCCATGGTGACGACGCTCCGTGCACAGCTCGCTGAGGCGGAGAAGGCCGGACAGCGGCCGGCGTGGCTCGCGGTCGACACGGAAACCGATGCGCTCGGGTCGATGGCCTCGAATTTGTGCGGCATCTCGCTTTCGGCGAAGACCGGCACGGGCTACTACGTCCCGGTGAAAGGCGCCGGCGATGCCGTGCTCGACGAAATGGTCGTGCGGGAATGTCTTGGGCCCCTGCTCGCCGATGCGTCGATCAAGAAAGTCGGCCAGAATCTTAAGTACGATATCAATTCCCTGCGCAATTTCGGCATCCAGGTAAACGGCATCCATTTCGATACCATGGTGGCCTCCTATGTCATCGATTCCTCCCGCCTTTCCCATGGCATGGATTCGCTTGCCGCCGACATCCTTGGCGTGCGCCCCATTCCCATCACGGACCTGATCGGCAAGGGCGCCAACCAGGTTTCCTTCGCGGATGTTCCGGTGTCGCGCGCCGCCCACTACGCCGCCGAAGATGCGGACGTCACGCTTCGCCTGGCTGAGCGCCTCTATCCGCAGCTTGCCCCCGCCGGCGGCGAAAAGCTCTTCTACGAAGTGGAAATGCCGCTGGTGCAGGTGCTCGCGGACATGGAGTATTTCGGCGTGGTGATCAACACCTCGCTGCTCAAGTCGCTCAGCACGGAGATCGACAAAAAGCTCATCGACCTGCGAAGCCGTATCAAGATCGCCGCCGGAATCGAGTTCAACCAGGACTCCCCCAAGCAGCTAGCCGATGTGCTCTTCAAGCAGCTCAAGCTCCCCGTGATCAAGAAAACCAAGACCGGCCCCAGCACCGATATAACGGTTCTCGAAAAGTTGGCAGACCGCCACCCCGTCCCCGCCCTCATCGTCGAGTATCGCTCCCTTTCCAAGTTGAAGAACACCTACCTCGACACGCTGGCGGATCTCCCCAACGCCCGCACCGGCCGGGTGCACGCCCACTTTAACCAGACCGTGGCCGAGACCGGACGCCTTTCCTCCAGCGATCCGAACCTGCAGAATATCCCCGTGAAGACCGAGATCGGCCGCGAGATTCGCCGCGCCTTCATCGCCGCCCCTGGAAACGTGCTCATCTCCGCGGATTATTCGCAAATCGAGCTGCGCATGCTGGCCCATTACTGCCAGGAAAAGGCGCTCGTCGAAGCCTTCGCCCAGAACAAGGACGTGCACCGACTGGTCGCCGCCGAAATCAACAGCGTTCCCGAAGAGCAGGTCACCCCCGAAATGCGCGCCGTCGCCAAAACCGTCAACTTCGGCATCATCTATGGCCAGACCGGGTTCGGCCTTTCGCAAGTGTTGAAGATCCCGCAGGATCAGGCCAATCAGTACATCACCGCCTACCGCCGCCGCTTCCCCGCCATCGAAGCCTTTGGTCACCAATGCATCCAGGAAGCGATGGCCAATGGCTACGTCACCACCATCCTCGGCCGCCGCCGGGCGATCCCCGACATCAACTCCCCGATCCAGTCGCGGCGGCAGTTCGGCCAGCGTGCCGCGCTGAACTCCGTCATCCAGGGCTCCGCCGCCGATCTCATCAAGGTGGCCATGGTGAAGATTCACCGCCTGGTGATGCAGCGGCCCCAGCAGGTGCGGATGCTGATGCAGATTCACGACGAGTTGGTGTTCGAGTGCGAGGCCGCCATCGCCGCCGACACCGCCGCGATGGTGCGCACCGAGATGGAAAACGCGATCGCCCTGCGGGTGCCGGTGCGGGTGGATGTCGGCATCGGCCCCAACTGGCATGAAATGGAGTAGCGTCCGCCGCTACAATGTCCGCCTATGTCCGATCATTTTGATGTCATCGTTGTTGGCGGCGGTCACGCCGGGGCGGAGGCCGCATGGGCCGCATCGCACCTCCTCGGTGATCGCGGCACCGTCGCCATGGTCACCATGGACCCCGCAGCCATCGGACGCATGTCCTGCAACCCTGCGATCGGCGGCCTCGCCAAGGGCCAGATGGTTCGCGAAATCGACGCCCTCGGCGGTTTGATGGGCCTCGCGATCGACGCCACCGGCATCCAGTTCCGCATGCTCAACCGCTCCAAGGGACCCGCCGTCCAATCGCCGCGCGCCCAGGCCGACAAGTACAAATATGCCCTGAAAGTGCAGCAGCTTCTCGCCGAGCACTGCCCGAACCTCACCGTGATTCCCGGCATTGTCGATCGTTTCGTCACAGAGCAGCAGTCGATCCCCGACAGCGCCGCGCGCGCCATCATCCGCGGCGTGGTCCTCGAATCCGGCCGCCAACTCTCGGCCACCTCCGTCGTCGTCACCACCGGCACCTTCCTTCGCGCCCTCATGCACACCGGCGAGAAGAAAACCGAAGGCGGCCGCGTCGGCGAGCAAACCGCCCGCGGCCTCTCCGCCGCCCTCGCATCCCTCGGCTTCGAGCTCGGCCGTCTCAAAACCGGCACGCCCCCGCGCCTCGCCCGCGATTCCATTGACTTTGCCGAACTGGAGGAGCAGCCCGGCGATAACCCACCGATCCCCTTCTCCGACATGACCAGCCCCGCGGCCTTCCCCGTGCTGCCGCAGGTCCCCATGCACATTACCTACACCAACGCTCGCGCCCATGAATTGATCCGCGCCAACCTCCACCGCGCCCCGATGTACTCCGGCCAGATCCTCTCCCGCGGCCCGCGCTACTGCCCCTCCATCGAGGACAAGGTCGTCCGCTTCGCCGACAAGGACAAGCATCAGGTCTTCCTCGAACCCGAAGGCCTCGACACCGACGAAATCTACTGCAACGGCATCTCCACCAGCCTGCCCGAAGATATCCAGATCGAGATCATCCGCTCCATCAAAGGGCTCGAACACGCCCGGGTTCTCCGCTGGGGCTATGCGGTCGAATATGATTTCTCCCCCACGCACCAGGTCGATGCCACCCTCGAAACGCGCCTTGTTTCAGGACTCTTTTTCGCAGGACAACTCAATGGCACCTCCGGCTACGAGGAGGCCGCAGGACAGGGAATCATCGCCGGCATCAACGCCGCCCGCCGCGTGCGCGGCGAAGAACCCTTCACCCTCTCGCGCGACCAGGCCTACATCGGCGTGATGATCGACGACCTCATCACCAAGACCCCCACCGAGCCCTACCGCATGTTCACCAGCCGCGCGGAATTCCGCCTCACCCTGCGCTCCGACAATGCGGATCAGCGCCTCACGCCCCTTGCTGCGGAGATCGGCCTCGCCACCGCTCCCCGGGTGGAACGTCTGCAAAGCAAAGTCGCCGCAATGGCCCGCGCGGGGCAGCTACTCCGCACCACCCGCCTGCGTCTCGGCGACAATGGCACCAGCGCCTATGACCTTCTCCGCCGTCCCGACGTCACCATCGATTCCCTGAAACAGCACGTTTTCACGGCGTCTACCCCCGGCTCAACCGCCGCCGACCTGTTTGAGGACCCGGCACTCGCCGCCGTGCTTCCGCAGGTGGAGATCGAAGCGAAGTACGCCGGTTATATAGAACGCGAAAAGGAATCCGCACGGCGCATGCGTGAACTGGAAGACAAGCCCATCCCCCAGGCTTTCAATTTCGGACGCATCACCGAACTGCGCACGGAAGCAAAGCAGGCCCTTGAAAAGTTTCGCCCCGCCACCGTCGGCCAGGCCGGCCGCCTCGAAGGGATCACCCCGAGTGATCTCACCATCCTGATGGTGCACCTGCGCGGCAAGCACTGACCTCTACGCCCACAACTCCGGATTCACCGGCGTCGCCGGTCGCTGCCCCTTCAACATCGATACCAGGTTCTCCGCCGCCAGCCGCGCCATGATGTCGCGCGTCCGCACCGTCGCCGAGCCAATGTGCGGGAGGATCACCGCATTCTCCAGTGCGTATAGCCCCGGCTGCAGCTTCGGCTCCTCCTCAAACACGTCGAGCCCCGCCGCGAAAATGCGATGTTCCCGAAGCGCTTCCACCAGCGCCCCCTCGTCGATCACCGCGCCCCGCGCCGTGTTCACAAGCACCGCCGTCGGCTTCATTAACGAAAACGCCTTCGCGTTCATCAGGTGGCGTGTCTCCGGCGTCAAGGGCACATGCAGCGACACGAAATCCGACGCTCGCAGCAGTTCCTCAAAAGGCACCAGCCGCGCCCCCAGCGCCTCCATCGCCGCGCTCGGCCGCCGGTTGTGGTACAGCAACCGCATCTCAAAGCCCGCCGCCATCTGCGCAAACCGCGCCCCAATCCGTCCCGCTCCCACCACGCCCAGCGTTCGCCCCACCACATCCACCCCCAGGAACTGCAGCGGCCCCCAGCCATCCCACGTGCCGGCGCGCAGCGCCCGTTCCGCTTCCCCGGCCCGCCGCGCCGCCGCCATCAACAGCGTCCAGGCGATCTCCGCGGTCGCATTCGTGAGCACATCCGGCGTGTTCGAAACGCCGATCCGCCGCGCCGTGCAGCCCGCCACATCAATGTTGTTAAATCCCACCGCATAGTTTGCAACCGCCTTCAGCCGCGGCCGCGCCGCGAGGAACGCCGCGTCCACCTTATCCGTAAGCATCGACAGCATTCCATCGGCCTGCTCCGAGGCCTGCAGCAGCTCCGCCGGTGTCGCGGGCCGGTCATGCGGCAGCACGGAAACCTCGAGCCCCGCCGCCCGCAGCACCTGCACCCCTGCCTCCGGAATAGGCCGCGTAATCAGCACGTTCATCCGCTGCTCCTGCAAAGTTTCCCGCTGCCGCACAAAAGGTGCGATTTCATTCCACAACCGCGCGGCGAAGGCGCGGCCCCAGGTGCGTCGCCAGCTCGTAACCGATCGTTCCCACGCGCTCTGCGATCGCGTCAAGGCTGTTGGCCGCTCCCGGTTCCCACGAAAGCACCGTGACGGCATCGCCGACCTGCGCCGGCACATCGGTGACATCCAGCGTGATCTGGTCCATCGACACGCGCCCGACCACCGGGGCGGCCCGCCCGCCGATCTGCACAATTCCGTCACGCCCCGACATCAGCCG
>JBEHXY010000165.1:0-8119 GCA_048498455.1 Planctomycetota bacterium
TTGGGTTCGTGTTCCGCACACAACGCCTGCGCTTCAAGGGCGTTGCGCGCCACAAGCACGTCGTAGCCTTCGGATTTCAAAAGGGTGGCAAGACTGCGCCGAGTCACATCCTGGTCTTCGAGCAGCAACACGCGGGTGGCCATGATTGGATCCTCCAATTTCGTATCCACCCATGACTACGCAAACGGCGTGCACGTGCCAAAATAATTCCGTGGTGCGCCAATGTGCTACGCTTGAGCTTCCCGCCGCCCCGCAACCGCCCGTCAGTTCGCCGCCCATCCGACGCTCTGTCACCCTAACTTCCCCGTCGCCCTTTTTCTCACCGCACAGGGAGTCGTCCCGCAACGCAACCCGCGCCTCAAATATGCTTGAACAACTTGTCGAGCACCTTCTTCTCCATGTCCACATCGTGGCCAATGGTGATCCACCGCGGAATGTCCCCCGTCGCCGGCACGTAGTCGGAGCGCAGGGCGACGCTGTTGCGGCCGAAGCCGGACCCTTCGACGAAGACCGGCCCGCCCAGTTCCTCCGTCGGGTTGGTGCCGCGCTCGACCAGCACCTGCGCCGCAATTTCATAAAAATCAGGTTTGCCCGGAACGGCGGTGATCGACAGGCGCACCGTCCGGCGCTGGTCGTGAAGCGTGTTCTCCAGCGAATCCTTCACGTTCACGCGCTGCGGCCGCCAGAACTCGACGATCTGGGCGCTGGGCAGCGGCTGGGTCACCAGGATGCCGTCGCGGTAATCCTGGCGGTCGATCGCAAATCCCATTTTGTGGAGCATCTCGATGGATTGCCGCCAGATGTTGTCGTAGCTGGCCTTGTAAATGAAGCGGGCGGTCTGGTTGGGATCGATCTGGCGGATCACCACCTGGCCGGCGGGCTGGGTCGCGGGCTCTGTGGCGGCGCTTTCGGTGGACGCGATTTGCGTCGTGGCGGCATCCGTGGCGGCGGCTTGTGTCGCGGCAATTTGTGCATCCGCCGGTGCGCTCGTGGGGGTCGCCACCTGCGTCGCCGGCTCCGTGGCAGGCGCGGTCGAAGCCGCAGCGCCCGCAAGGGGCAGCGGCTGGCCCTGGTCCGCGGAGGGGCGGGTGGAGGCCAGCGGATGCAGCGTGCCATCGGCCGCCTGCCACATCTCGACGCGCTGCAGGGGCCGCAGCGGCCGAATGCTGGATTCGCAGCCTCCAAACAGCGCCGCGATCAGGGCCAGGACGCAAAAAGAACGTGTATTCATTTCCCCATCATACCAGCCCCCGAGGCGCCCGCCACGCCTGGCGAAGCGCCCTTTTGCGAAGCGGCGGGGCCTCTTATTCGCCGCGCGGGGCGGCGTGCGACGTGGCCGACGGAGAGGTGGCGGCTCCGGGCTGCTCCGTCTCGCCCGGGGCTGCCGGAACGGTCTTGGCGGGGAAGAACTCGCTGATGGTGTTGTCGGTGGTGAAGACTTCGGCGCGGCGGTTCTGCCGCAGGCCGGCGGCATCGTAGACCCCGGTTTTCAGCGGCTCAAAGTTGCCGCAGGCCACCGGCCGCAGCACCCCCCGGTTGATGCCCAGCTTCACCAGTTCGTCGGCCACGGCCACCGCCCGGCGATAGGAAAGGTTCATCCCGTTCACATCGTCCGGCCGCAGCGAACTTTCATCGGCCGACGCATGGCCCTTGACCATCAGCACGTTGTTCTTGCCCATCACCTTGGCGGCGATTTCCCGCAGGGTGGCCACGGAGGCGGCGTCGAGATCGGTCTGGCCCACGTTGAAGGTGATCGCCCCGCCGGTCACGATGGCCTTGCCCTCGCGGATGGTGTTGACCTGGGCGTGAGAGCCCGTGGTCCCCTGGTCGGCGTCGGGAGATTGCCCGTTGCCCGCGTTTTCCTTGTGCACCGGCAACCCCATGCGGCGGTTGTAAATGTCCACCATCTGCGGATCCGATTCCGGCGTGGGCTTCCACCCAAACTCCGAAGCCATCGCCACCGCGGTCTCCATCTGCTGCTGCGGACCCCCCTGCTTGGTCGCATACAGCACCACGAAAAACGACATCATCAGCGTCACCAGATCGGCGAAGCTGACGATCCACATCGGGGCGGATTCGCCTGCGGGTTCGGCGGCGGCGGCTTTTTTCTTGGCCATGGCGGAGGGTTCCTTCACGGGGGCTCACGCGCCCCACAGCGTTGGGAGATCAGGCCTTCTTCTCGCCGTCGGCAGGGGCGATATGCGCCCGTTCGCTCGTGGAGAGGAAGGAGAGAAGCTTGCTTTCGACGATGCGCGGGTTGTCGCCGGCCTGGATCGAGAGAATGCCCTGGATGATGATCTGCTTGTTGAACATTTCTTCCTTGGAGCGCACGTGCAGCTTGTCGCAGAGGGGGCCGCAGACGACGTTCGACCAGATCGTGCCGTAGAGCGTGCCCAGCAGCGCGATCTGCAGCGAATGGGCGATCGAGGCGGCCTGGTCGCCGCCGCCTTCCTTGCCATGCTCGCCCCCGCCGCTGCCGCCGGCCATGTTTTTGAACATCGCGACCTGGCCCACCAGGGTGGCGGTCAACCCGAGTGCGGGGCCATACTTGCCCATCAACTCGAACATCTTGCGCCCATGGTGGTGGCGTTCCTCGATGCTCGAAAGTTCGATTTCCATCACCTGCTGGATCACCGCCGGGTCGGCCCCGTCGATCGCCAGCTGCAACCCTTTTTTGAGGAAGGGGTCGTCGGTGGTTTTGACGGCGTTCTCCAAAGCGAGCACGCCGTCACGCCGGGCCACTTCCGCGAACTGCACGATCTGCTCGATCAGGTGCTGCGGGTGCACATCTTTGTGAAACAGGCATTTTTTGATGTAGCCGGGAATGCCCTTGGTGGCATGCCACGGCATGGACATGATGCCCAGCCCGATGGCCCCGCCCATGACCAGCACGAAGCCTTCCGTTGAATAAAAGGCGCTGAACTGCCCCTCGGTCCCGTGGTACATCGCAAAGACGATCCCCGAGACGGCGATCAGAAACCCAATGATGGTGGCGATGTCCATGATGATGCCTCAATCCTGCACAGGAAGCAGACTTGCGCCGCTCCGTCCGGGGTTTATCGGTCGGCTGGCAGGCCGGGTTAACCGCCGACCACTGGACGAGATGCCGCACGTCCGATTAAAACCCCCCCTGGGGAACCCCCCGGCGTCCCCGGTACATCCCCCCTTGTTCGGGGCCCGTAGTGTTGCCGGGGGCATTGCCGCCATGGCGGCTGTGCCCCTCACGATCCGAACGCTTTGCCTGGAGTCCTGTTTATGCACCCCATGCTTGACCGCTTCCGCCCCGCCATCCTGGTGGCGCTGTGCGCCTCGGTGTTCCTGCTCGTCGGCGGCTGCGCCAGTGGCCCCACCCAGAAGGAGCGAGGCCAGCTTCAATATTTCCAGAAGGCCTACGAGCGGACGGTCAGCACCGACCGTTTCCCCCTCAACCCGCCCGACGTGCTGACGATCACCGCCGCCCTGGCGCCGGAAGTCAACGGTGTGAAGCAGCAGATCGCGCCCGACGGGACCATCAACCTGGACCTGCTCAACCGCGTCTACGTGGCGGGCATGTCGCCGCAGGAAGTCGAGACCCTGCTGGCCGAGAAGCTTCGCACCTTCTACAAGGATGTGAAGGTTCACGTGGACGTCGATTACAAATCGCAGTGGTATTACGTGTTCGGGGAAACGTCCCAGTCCGGCCCCAAGCGTTACACCGGGCGTGACACCCTGGTGGCCGCGCTGGCCGAGGCAGTGCCCACGCGCCAGGCCTGGCCGGAACGGATCTACGTGATCAAGCCCTCGCCCGATCCCGACAAGCGTCACGTCACGGTGATCAACCTGAAGGACATCACCCAGCGCGGCGACACCACCTCCAACGTGCTGCTGGAGCAGGACGACATCGTCTATGTGCCGCTGAATCCGCTGGCCGCCATCGGCGTGGCCCTGCAGAACCTGCTGTTCCCGATCGAACCGCTGGTGCAGACGGTGGGTGCGACGCGCTCGCTGTCCTACGGCTTCTGAGCCGCGATACGACCATCTCATGAAAAAAGGGCTGCCGGATGGCAGCCCTTTTTTGTTGCGCGGTGGCGGGCAGGAACGGTGGAGCGAAGCTTTGGCTGGTCAGCGGGTGGGTTTGCCTTTGCCGGTGACTTCGGTGAGCTCGATGGAGTGGAAGGTGATGGCGGCGCCGTTGGCGCCGATGCCGCAGAGACCGTCGTCGCTGACCTTCCACAGGGCATAGCGGGCGAGGTCCTTGAAATCGGTCTTCCACTCGGTCAGCAGCTGGCCATCGAGCAGGGCGCGGATGCGGTCGTTGCGCACCTGCACCGTCAGCAGGTACTTCCGGCCGTTGGCGATGACCACGGGGACCGTGGTGGGATTGTCCTTGGCGATCTTGTTGGCGACCCGTTCAAAGCGGGCCTCGCCTTTGACGTCCAGCGCGAAGCCGAAGGATTTCTTGTGCGACGCCAGCAGCAGGGCCAGCGAGCCGTCGCCGGCGGTGCGCGTGAAGGAGACCGCCAGGTCGTACTCCTCCGGCGGGCTGTAGGGAAACTGGAGGGAGGCGTAGCGCTCCTCGCCCACCGAGACGCCCGAAGGGACAACGGGATGCCAGGCCCCCGCGACGGCATCCTTGGCCGGATCGAGCAGGGCGGAAAGATCGATGGCCGCGCCGCCGGGGGCGTGGGCGCGGATGGGATCAGCGAGGACCTTTCCGGGCCCCGGCGTGAGGGCGATGCCGGGCTGGGTGGCGGGGTTCTGCAGGCGGGCGTCGATGCGGGTGAGGGTGAGGCCGGCGATCGAGGTTCGGGCCTGGCGGTACCAATCCTGGGCGTGGTGCTGGAGGATGGGCCTCGACGGCCCGGGGTATTTGTCGGCCAGGCTCCACCAGGCATCGCCGATCTCGACCTGCTGGGAGCCGTCGGCCGGGCGCGAGAGTTCGCGCTGCGCCAGGGCCGAAAGCTCGGGATCGCTGCTGCGCGCCAGGTGCGGGAGGCCGACATCCCACTGGCCCTTGTGCAGGGCGTAAAAGGTGCCGACGGTGAGGTGGGCCTCGCGGTCGTCAGGGGTGGATTTGAGCAGGTCGAGGGCCGCCTTGGTGCGCTCGTACTCCAGGGCGAGGGCCCGCAGGTCCGCGACGTGGGGCTGGATGCCGGCCACCAGGGCGACCCGCTTGGTCCTCTTGGCGGCGGCTTCGGCGAGGGAGGCAAGCTGGCCGACGGCGGCGAAATCGTCGGCGGCGGCGGCTTCATCCGCGGTCGCCAGGGCGACATCGGCCAGCTTGCCGGCGTTCTCCGCGGTGGCGACGTTCTCCGCGGTGATCAGGGCGCGGGTCTTCAGGGGGATCGGGTTGACGTCATAGAGCGCCGCCAGGCCGGCCAGGGCACGGACGGCGGTCTCGCCATCGCCCGCCTGGGCCGCGAGGTCGGCCGATTCGATGAAAAGCTGGTAACGGGCGGCGGGATCGTCGCTGGTGGCGCCGGCCTGTCCGAGGAGGGTTTTGGCGAGCGCGGCGCGGTCAGCGGGCGTCCGCTTGGCGTATTCGTTTTTGAACAGATCGTGAATGAGTTTTTCGGAGCGCGCCTGGGCCGCGGCGTCGGGAACCGGCAGGCGGGCCGCAGGTCCGGCCGCGGCCGACGCCACCGGCGCGACCGCCCCGGCAAGAGCGAGCAGCAACGAGACCGACCACGGACTATGGCGCATGAACTTCTCCCCGAAATGCAGCGGCCATGGTAGTTCTGCGACTCATCGTTGGGAACAAAAAAAAACGCGCTGGAGGGGGGAAAAAGGGGTGAAAATGCGCGGTTTTTGGGGCTATGGGGGCAAAAGGGGCGTTTTTGATAGGGAGAAGGGGGTTTGGGGGGCTTTTTGGGGTCGATAAGTGCGGGTAAGCGGGGTTAAGCGGCATTAAGCGGGGGTAATGCGAGGGTAAGTGCGGGGGCGATGCCGGGGCGATGTGGGCGTAAGGGCGCGGGGAAGGAGGGGCCGGCGGGGTTGAGGCGCGTGCGGTTGGGCGCGGACTGTGAGGACGGGGGTCTGGTTCGCGGACCCGAATCGCATCGAGGCGGGGTGGGATCGCGAAAGCCTTTGTGCAGAAACACTTACGAAGTTTTCCAGGGGGGCATCACGGCGCGCCGGCTGGCCAGCTGGTCCCGGCGTGATTCGCGGGTACCCATTCCCGGGCCCCCCCTTCCCAAGGGTTCGCTTCCCTGTACAATCGGCCCCACACCTCTTCAACTCCCCACATCTTGAGGATTCGCCATGCCCATCCGTTCCCGGTCGGCCTACTTCCTCATTAGTCTGCTTCTGACCGCCTCTCTTGCCCATGCCGCCGACGACGTGCCCGTCCGCACCCTCACGTTCGATGGCGTGCTTCCCGAACACCGCCTCTCGCTCAAAGAGCTCGCCAACGGCAAGCCGGAACTGCCGGCCGACTGGTCGGATTACACCCACCTCACCCTGGAAATGCGCACGAGTTCCCCGCAGCGTTTCGGGCTCTGGATCTACACGACCGAGGGCCTGCGACGGATCGAAATCCAGCCTTTCGGCTCCCATGTCTGGATGCGCGCCTGCATCCCGTTGGACTACCTCAAAGGACAGGTGGCCGGCGGGGACCTCGCCGCCGCCACCAACCGCCGCACGAAATCTTTCTGGATGTCCGTCTGGGGCCCCTGGGGTCCCCTGAAGAATATCGAAGCGGTGGGCTTCTCGATGGATTACCCCATCCACCACCCGACGGTGGAACTCCGGAACGTGCACCTGGCCAAGGCCGACGAAGGCTCGGACTTCCTCGACCCGCGGCCGGTGCTCGACGAGTTCAACCAGTGGGCCCTGACGGACTGGCCGCGGAAAATCCACTCGCGCGAGCAACTCGAGAAGGAGCTTGCGGACGAACAGAAATCCCTCGGCTCGTTCGCCGACTTTGGCTATGGCAAGTTCGGCGGGTACGCCAGCACGCACTCCAGTGCCACCGGTTTCTTCCGCGTTGAAAAAGATTCCACCGGCAAATGGTGGTTCATCGACCCCGAAGGGCACGAATTCCTCTCGTCGAGCATCAACGGCATTCCCGGCGCGGGCGGCTTCGGCGGACGGGGACGGGGCCGCGGCGCAGCGCCGCCTCCGGCGCCCGAGCCCGCCACGGCTCCGGCAGCCCCCTCGCTGACCAACCGGCGCCTCGATTCCTGGGGCATGACCACCGGGGGGGCGAACCGTCCCAACATCCCCTTCCTGCGGTGGCAGAACAACCCGCAGACGACCTTCCTGGGCCTGCCCGACGTGTACGCCGAAGACTTCGCCGCCAATGTCGACGGCGCGGCCAACACGCAGTGCTCCCCGCACAAGAACGATCCGCTGGTCCTGGGTTATTTTGTCGGGAACGAGCCGCCCTGGGACGGCCGCGAACCCGAACTTTGCGACATGATCCTGAAAGGCCCCGACTCGGCGACCAAAAGCAAACTCGCCGCGTTCCTGAAGGAAGGCGACACGCCGAAGCGGCGCAAGGAATTTGTGATCGCGGCCTTCGAGCACTACCTTACGACGATCTGCGCGGCGGTGAAAAAATATGACCCCAACCACCTGACGCTGGGCATCCGCTTCGGCGGCAAACCCTCAGACGAAATGCTCCGGACCGGGCGCCTGTTCGACGTCTGCAGCATCAACGTTTACGAATATGAACCGACGAAGCAGGTGGAGCGCGCATACCGCCTCACCGGCCGGCCGATCCTGATTGGCGAGTTCCACATCGGGGTGCCCGAGAACGGCCTGGGCGCGGGGCTTGTGCAGGCGATGAACCAGGAAGAGCGTGCGAAGGCCTACCGGTATTTCGTGGAACAGGCGGCGAGCCTGGATGGGTTCCTGGGCGCCCACTGGTTTACCTGGCGGGACGAGCCGGTGCTGGGGCGCATGGACGGCGAGAATTACAACATTGGGTTCGTGGACGTGACCGACCGGCCCTACCCGGAGCTGGTGGAAGCGGCCAAGGCGACGAACAAGCAGCTTTTGGATGTGCACTCGGGCAAGGCGGCGCCGTTCAGTGAAAAGCCGAAGGCGTCGGAAGTCGGCGCGCCCTCCTCGCCGTGGGACAACTGACCTGGAGACCCGGTTGCGGATTTCACGCACGCTGTTCCCTTCGCTGTTGCTC